>NZ_JBOHGB010000111.1:0-23451 GCF_050699935.1 Actinophytocola sp. | reverse complement strand
CGCCGCGGATCGTGGCGCTGGGGGAGTCGGACTTCCAGCTGGCGAGGGACCCGGCCGCGCGGGCGGCCCGGATCCCGTCGGTGGCGTTCGGGGCGGCCCGCGCGTCGCTCGCGGCCGGCTGGCCGGTGCTGGTCCAGGTTCCGCGCGGGGGCTACGTGCCGGCGCTGGCGTGCCAGCGGTGCCGGGCACCGGCCCGCTGCCGACGGTGCGCGGGACCGCTGGGCCTGAGCCAGGAAGGACGCCTTCCGGACGTCGAGCGTCCGGAAGGCGTCCTTCCTGGCGGTGGTGGAGGCGGGGCCGAGGCGCGGTCGCCGACCTGCCGGTGGTGCGGCGTGGCGGACACCGCCTACCGGTGCGGTGTCTGCGGTTCCCGGCGGCTGCGGGCCATCGTCGTGGGCGCCAAGCGGACCGCGGAGGAGCTCGGGCGGGCGTTCGCCGACGTGCCCGTGGTCGGGTCCGGTGCCCGTGAGGTGCTCTCCGAGGTCGAGGATCGGGCCGCCCTGGTGGTCGCCACGCCCGGCGCCGAGCCCGTCACCCGCGGCGGGTACGGGGCGGCGCTGCTGCTCGACGGGTGGGCCCTGCTGGGTCGCGCCGACCTGCGGGCAGCCGAGGAGGCGGTGCGGCGGTGGATGGCCGCCGCCGCCATGGTTCGGCCCGGCCACGACGGCGGGCGCGTCGTGGTGCTCGCCGAGTCCGCGCTGGCACCCGTGCAGGCCCTGGTGCGGTGGGATCCCGTGTGGCACGCCCGCCAGGAGCTCGCCGCCCGCCAGGAGCTCGGGTTCCCGCCCGCGGTACGGATGGCGTCGGTCGACGGCGCGGCCGACGCGCTGGCCACGTTCCTCGACGAGCTCGAGCTGCCACCGTCCGGCGAGGTCCTCGGCCCGGTGCCGCTCGGTGACAGGGAGCGGGCACTCGTCCGTGCGTCCCGAACCGAGGGCCGGGCGCTCGCGGCGGCGCTGGCGACCGTCCAGCACGTGCGCACCGCGCGAAAGGAGCCGGACCCGATCCGCGTCCGACTGGATCCACTCGAGCTGATCTGACGAGCGTTGTTCGGTCGGGTCGGACGGGCCGTGGGTCGGCACTGAATAGACTGGCGAGCGGCCCCCGACCGAATTGGAGAACCGTGACAGTCCAGCCCATCCGCCTGTTCGGCGATCCGGTGCTGCGCACCCCGGCCGTGGAGGTCGTGGACTTCGACAAGGAACTGCACACCCTGGTCAAGGATCTGTGGGACACCATGGAGTCCGAGGGGGGCGCCGGCCTGGCCGCGCCGCAGCTCGGAGTCGGCCTGCGGGTGTTCACGTACCACTGCGACGGCGCCGCCGGACATCTGGTGAACCCGACCTGGACCGCGCTGGACGACGAGTACCAGGACGGCGAGGAAGGCTGTCTGTCCATCCCGGGCATGTACTTCGACTGCCGGCGCCACCGCAACGTCGTGGCCCGCGGCTGGAACATGCACGGCGACCCCGTGGAGATCGAGGGCACCGAGATGCTGGCTCGCTGCCTACAGCACGAGACCGACCACCTCGAAGGCGTGCTGTTCCTCGACCGGCTGACCCCCGAGACCCGCAAGGCCGCGATGAAGGAGATCCGCCAGGCCGACTGGTTCGACGGCGGCGTGCCCCAGCTCAAACAGAGCCCGCACTCGATCTTCGGCGGGGCCGTCTGACGATGCGTCTGGTATTCGCCGGTACTCCCGAGGTGGCGCTGCCCTCGCTGCGCACCCTGTTGGACAGCGGCCGGCACGAGGTGGCGGCGGTCGTCACCCGCCCGGACGCACCCGCCGGCCGCGGCCGCCACCTGGTCCGCTCGCCCGTCGGCGCGCTGGCCGACGAGCACGGCATCGAGGTGCTCACCCCGCGCAAGGCGTCCGACCCGGAGTTCCTGGACCGGCTGCGCGCCATCGCGCCCGGCTGCTGCCCCGTGGTGGCCTACGGCGCGCTGCTGCCCCAGGCCGCCCTCGACATCCCGCCGGAGGGTTGGGTGAACCTGCACTTCTCCGTGCTGCCCGCGTGGCGGGGCGCGGCTCCGGTGCAGGCCGCCGTGCGGACCGGCGACGAGATCACCGGCGCGAGCACATTCCGCATCGTCAAGGAGCTCGACGCCGGGCCGGTGTTCGGCGTGCTCACCGAGCCCGTGCGCGGGGACGACACCGCGGGCACGCTGCTCGCCCGGCTCGCCGAGGCCGGCGCGGGGCTGCTGCTGTCCACGATCGACGGCATCGAGGACGGCACGCTGTGCGCGCGGGAGCAGCCAGCCGACGGGGTGAGCTACGCACCCAAGGTGACCACCGGGGACGCCAAGGTCGACTTCACCGCGCCGGCCGTGGCGGTCGACCGGCAGGTGCGTGCGGTCACCCCGGATCCCGGTGCGTGGGCGGAGTTCCGCGGCGAGCGGATCAAGCTCGGCCCGGTGACCCGGCTGGGGGAGGACACTCTGAAGCCGGGCGAGCTGCGGGTCGGGCGCAGGCGGGTGCTGGTGGGCACCGCGACCGGGCCGGTGGCACTCGGCGAGGTGCAGGCAGGCGGCAAGAGACGGATGGCGGCGACCGACTGGGCGCGTGGCGCCCGCGTCGAGCCAGGAGAGCGGCTGACGTGACGCAACAAGGACGGCGCCCGGCGAGGTTCTCCCGGCCCCGCACGCCCCACCCACCCAAGCGGCGCACGGGTCCGAGCCGCCCGCCGGTGGAGGACCCGGCCCGGCAGGCCGCGCTCGACACGCTGCGCGAGGTCCGGGCCCGGGACGCCTACGCCAACCTGCTGCTGCCGCAGCTGCTGCGGGAACGCCGGATCACCGGCCGCGACGCCGCGCTGGCCACCGAGCTGGCCTACGGCGCGTGCCGCTGCATCGGGCTGCTTGACCAGGTTCTCGACGCCTGCCTGGAACGCCCGCTGTCCAAAGTGGAGCCAGGACTGCTGGACGTGCTGCGGCTGGGCTGCTACCAGCTGCTGCGCACCCGCATCCCACCGCACGCGGCCGTCGACTCCACTGTGGACCTGGTGCGCGCGGAGCAGGGCTCGCGGGTCACCGGGTTCGTCAACGCCGTGCTGCGCAAGGTGTCCGAGCGCGACGAGGAGAGCTGGATGCGCGAGCTCGCCCCCGACCCGGCGCAGGATCCGATCGGCAACCTCGCCATGCGCGAGGCGCACCCGCGCTGGGTGGCGCGGGCGTTCGCCGACTCGCTCGGCGACACGGGTGACGAGCTGCGGCGTGCGCTGGCCGCCGACAACGAGCGGCCGGCCGTGCATCTCGTGGCGCGGCCCGGCGAGGTCACCGCCGAGGAGCTGGCCGCCATGACCGGCGGCGAGGTCGCGCCGTACTCGCCGTACGGGGTGCGGCTCGCGGCCGGCGCGGGCGACCCGGCCGGCCTGGAGCCGGTCCGCGAGCGGCTCGCGTCGGTGCAGGATGAGGGCAGCCAGCTGTGTGCGATCGCGCTGACCCGGCCGGAGGTCGGTGATTCCGGCACCGGCTCCGACACGCGGTGGCTCGACCTGTGCGCCGGACCGGGCGGCAAGTCGGCGCTGCTCGCGGCGGTTCTCGGCATCAACGGCGGTCGGCTCGAGGCCGTCGACAAGGCCCCGCACCGGGCGCGGCTGGTCGAGCGGTCCACCGAGGGCCTGCCGGTCACCGTGCACGTCGGCGACGGCCGCCAGCCCGCCTCGCTCGGGTTCGCACCCGGCACGTTCGACCGGGTCCTCGTCGACGCGCCGTGCACCGGGCTCGGCTCGCTGCGCCGCCGCCCGGAGTCGCGCTGGCGGCGCCAGCCCTCGGACGTCGGCGAGCTGACCAAGCTGCAGCGCGAGCTGCTGCTCACCGCGGTCGACCTCGTACGCCCCGGCGGCGTCGTCGGCTACGTGGTGTGCTCGCCGCACCTGTCCGAGACCGTCGGCGTGGCGGCCGAGGTGGTCCGGCGGACCGGCGTCACCGCGCTCGACGCCCGCGCGGCGTTCCCCGACATGCCCGACCTCGGCGACGGCCCGTACGTGCAGCTGTGGCCGCACCGGCATGGCACTGACGCGATGTTCTGCGCGCTGCTGCGCAAATGACACCCCCAGTGTCGACCTCAGGTCGACGGCCGGCGCGAAGCCAGCACAACCCGCGCGGCCGCCAACCGCACCTAAGGGGAACGGGACGCAACCCAGCCACCGGTACGTGCCCAAACTGGACGGCATCAACGCACGGTGACCGCAAGGGTTAATTCCGGGGAGGCGGAACGGGCCGGCGCGGACGGCGTGGTGATCACCTACGGCACCGACACCATCGAGGAGACGGCGTTCTTCCTCGACCTCACCGTGCCCGATGCCGCGCCGGTGGTGGTGACCGGTGCGATGCGCCATCCCGAGGCGGCGGGCGCGGACGGCCCGGCGAACCTGTACGCCGCGATCGGGGTGGCCGCCGCGCGCCGCGCGCGGGCTCGGCTGCCTGGTGGTGATGTCCGACGAGGTGCACGGCGCGCGGTTCGTCCGCAAGAGCCACACGTCGAGCACGGCGCGTTCGTCTCGCCCGGTTTCGGCCCGCTGGGCCTGGTCGTGGAGGGCGACCCGCGCATCCGCGGCGCCGCCCGGACGGGCGTGACCCTGCCCGCCGAGCCGCGGGTCACCGAGCGGCGGGTCGGCATGATCACCATGGCACTCGGCGACGACGGCACGCTGCTGCGCCTGGCCGGGCAGGATCCGCCCGCGTTCGACGGGTCGGCGCCGGGCACGTGCCGGCCGCCGTGGTGGGGCTCGTCGCCGAGCACGCCGCGCGCCTCCCGGTCGTGCTGTCCACCCGGACCGGCGCGGGCTCGGTGCTGCGCCGGACCTACGGCTACCCGGGCTCGGAACGCGACCTGCTCGACCGCGGGCTCATCCACTCGGGCTTCCTGGATCCGGCGAAGGCACGGGTTCTGCTGCAGTTGCTGCTGGCCACGGGCGCGGACCGACCCGGCATCGCCGCCGCGTTCGACCGGTTCCGGTGACCCCGCCGGACCGGCCGGCGAACTCCGCACGATGCGAATCGGCACGGGCGCGGCCGGGGAATAAGCTCCAACCGTGTCCAGGAGACCGATGATCGCGCCGAGCATCCTGTCCGCGGACTTCGCCAGGCTCGCGGAGGCGACGGAGTCGGTGCGCGGGGCGGACTGGCTGCACGTGGACGTCATGGACGGGCACTTCGTCCCGAACCTCACGATCGGCCTGCCGGTGGTCGAGGCCCTGCTCGCGACCACCGACATCCCGCTCGACTGCCACCTGATGATCGACGACCCGGACCGCTGGGCCGTCGGCTACGCGGAGGCCGGCGCGTACAACGTCACCGTGCACGTCGAGGCGGCCGAGGACCCGGTGAGGATCGCGAAGGACCTGCGCTCCGCGGGCGCGAAGGCGGGGCTGTCGGTCAAGCCGGACACCCCGCTGGAGCCGTACGTGGAACTACTGGGCCACTACGACACGTTGCTCGTGATGTCTGTCGAGCCGGGGTTCGGCGGCCAGGAGTTCATCCCGGACGTCCTCGACAAGGTGCGGCTGGCGCGGGACCACGAGCTGAAGGTCCTGATCGAGATCGACGGGGGCATCAACCTGGACACCATCGAGCAGGCGGCGGAGGCCGGAGTGGACTGCTTCGTGGCCGGGTCGGCGGTCTACGGTGCGGACGACCCCGCGAAAGCCGTCGAGCGGCTGCGGGCACGAGCCGCGCGGGAAGAGCCGAGGGAGAGCTGAGTTGTTCACCGGGATCGTGGAGGAACGCGGCGAGGTCGTCGCCGTGCGAGACCTGCCGGACGCGGCGCGGATCACCGTCGCCGGCCCGCTGGTCACCAGCGACGTCAAGCTCGGCGACTCGATCGCGGTCAACGGCGTGTGCCTGACCGTCGTCGAGGTCGCCGGCGGCGCGTTCACCGCCGACGTCATGCGCGAGACGCTCGTGCGCAGCAGCCTGGACGAGATCGCCGCCGGCGACCCGGTGAACCTCGAGCGCGCCGCGGCGGTCGGTACGCGCTTCGGCGGGCACATCGTGCAGGGCCACGTCGACGGCACCGGCGTGATCCGCGCCCGCCGTCCGTCCGAGCACTGGGACCTGGTCAGCATCGGGCTGCCCGCCCAGCTGTCCCGCTACCTGGTCGAGAAGGGCTCGATCACGGTCGACGGAGTGTCGCTGACCGTCGTGGACGTGGCCGATGACGAGTTCTCCGTGAGCCTCATCCCGGAGACCCTGCGGGCGACCACGCTGGGCACGAAACAGCCGGGCGACCTGGTGAACCTCGAGGTGGACGTGGTCGCGAAGTACGTGGAGAGGTTGGTCGCGCCACACTTGTCCGACCCACGGCCAGCGTCGGCGCACAATGGACGCACGAACCAGGAGGCTCTGTGAGTGACATCCAGGGGATCGAGCGAGCCGTCGCCGATATCAAGGCCGGACGGCCGGTCATCGTGGTCGACGACGAGGACCGCGAGAACGAGGGCGACCTGATCTTCGCGGCCGAGAAGGCCACGCCGGAGCTCATCGCGTTCATGGTCCGCTACACGTCCGGCTACATCTGCGTGCCGCTCACCGAGGCCGACTGCGACCGGCTCGACCTCCCGCCGATGTTCCACACCAACCAGGACGTCCGGGGCACCGCCTACCGAGTGACCGTCGACGCCAAGGACGGCGTGAGCACCGGGATCTCCGCCGCCGACCGCGCCCACACCATCCGCACGCTCGCCGACGAGAAGTCCGCCGCCGACGACTTCAACCGGCCCGGCCACGTGGTTCCCCTGCGGGCCAAGGAAGGCGGCGTGCTGCGCCGGCCCGGCCACACCGAGGCGGCCATCGACCTCGCGAAGCTGGCGGGGCTGCGCCCGGCCGGCGTGCTGTGCGAGATCGTGTCCCAGAAGGACGAGGGCGACATGGCCCGCCGCGAGGAGCTCGAGGTGTTCGCGGCCGAGCACGACCTGACGATCATCTCGATCGCGGACCTCATCGACTACCGCCGCCGCAAGGAGGTCCAGGTCGTCCGGGTCGCGGAGGCCCGAATCCCGACCGCGGCCGGCACGTTCCGCGCGGTCGGCTACGACTCCAAGCTGGACGGCATCGAGCACATCGCGCTGGTCTACGGCGACATCGCCGACGGGGAGAACGTGCTCGTCCGCGTGCACTCGGAGTGCCTGACCGGTGACGTGTTCGGGTCGCTTCGCTGCGACTGCGGGCCGCAGCTGGACGCCGCGCTGGAAGCGGTCGCGGCCGAGGGCCGGGGGATCGTGCTCTACATGCGCGGGCACGAGGGCCGTGGCATCGGCCTGATGCACAAGCTGCAGGCCTACCAGCTGCAGGACGGCGGCGCGGACACCGTCGAAGCCAACCTCGCGCTCGGCGTGCCGGCCGACGCCCGCGACTACGGGCAGGGCGCGCAGATCCTCGTCGACCTGGGCGTGCGGTCCATGCGGCTGCTGACCAACAACCCGGCCAAGCGGGTCGGCCTGGACGGCTACGGCCTGACGATCGTCGACCGCGTGCCGCTGCCGATCCGGCCCAACTCGGAGAATCTGCACTACTTACGTACGAAGCGCGACCGGATGGGCCACGAGCTCGGTGACCTCGATATCTTGGACAGCGATATCTTGGACGGCGTGGAGCAGGCGTGAAATCAGGCCGCCGGGTCCCCAACCGCACCTCAGGGGACCGTGACGCAAGCCAGCCACAGGTACGTGGCCAAACGGATCCTGCTTCGCCCGACGTGACCACGACATTGAAGCTCGGGGAGGCGGAACGATGAGTGGCGAGGGCCGCCCGGACGTCGCGGTCCCCGAGTGTGAAGGCATCCGGCTCGCGATCGCGGCGACCCGGTGGCACGCGAAGATCACCGACACGCTGCTGGAGCGCGCGCTCGCGGCGGCACACAAGGCGGGCATCGAGGAGCCCACGGTCGTACGCGTGCCCGGTGCCGTCGAACTGCCGGTGGTCTGCCAGGCGCTGGCCAAGAACCACGAGGCGGTCGTCGCGCTCGGCGTGGTGGTCCGCGGCGGCACCCCGCATTTCGAGTACGTGTGCGACGCGGTGACCGCCGGCCTGACCCGGGTGGCGCTGGACGAGTCGACGCCGGTCGGCAACGGCGTGCTGACGGTCAACACCGAGGAGCAGGCGCTCGACCGGTGCGGGCTGCCGGACTCCGTGGAGGACAAGGGCTTCGAGGCGTGCGTGGCGGCCCTGGACACCGCGATGGTCGTGCGTGGGCTGCGCCAGCCGTGGACCGATCGGACCCTCAAGTGAGCTTTGTGGCGCGCCCCCGCCGTGTGCGGCTGTTCGCCGGGCTCGGTGCGGTGGTGCTGTTCGCCCTGTTCGCCGTGGCCGGCGTGTTCCTGCGGGAGAGCGACACGGGCACGAACTTCCGGCTGTCGGACCAGGTCGCGATGTTCGGCATCGGGATCATGCTGGCGCTGGGCGCGCTGTGGTTCACCCGCCCGCGGGTGCGCGCGGACCGCGACGGGGTCGAGGTGCGCAACATGCTCGGCTCCCGCCGGTACCCGTGGACGGACATCGAGCGGGTGAGCTTTCCGGACGGCTCGCCGTGGGCGCGGCTGGAGCTGCCGCGGGACGAGTACGTCCCGGTGCTCGCGATCCAGGCGATGGACGGCGAGCGTGCGGTGACCGCGATGCGCGAGCTGCGCCGGGTCCGCCGCGAGGCCAGCGAGTCCGGCGAGTCCAGCGAGTCCGCCGGGCACGGCTCGGGGGAGTAGCTCGACCGAGTGCCGCGGATGTTGATGTTTGAACCTCCCGGTGCGAGGGCGCGTAAGACCCCGTGTAGGTTTCCGTGTCCAGAAAGTCAGGAGGCTCCGGTTTTGACTGTCGTCGACCCCACCACCGACCCCCGCAAGCCCGAGGGCAGTCGTTCCCGCCGTGACGTGCTGTGCGGGCTCGCGGTCGCGCTCGTCGCGCCGGGCGCGCTCGTGGCCGCGTGCGGCAGCGATGACGCCGGCAACGGCGGCGGCGAGACGGGCGGGGGTGGCACCGACGCCGGGCCCACGTCGCTGTCCGACATCCCCGACGGCGGCGGACTCGTCGTCGACAACCCGAGCGGTGGCAAGGCGCTGCTCGTGCGGAACGGCCAGGAGGTCAAGGCGTACGACGCGTCCTGCACGCACATGGGCACCATCGTCGGCGTGCCGAAGGACGGGGTGTCGACCTGCCCGAACCACGGCAGCAAGTTCAACGTCGACACCGGCGCCGTCGTCAACGGGCCGGCCACCAAGCCCCTGCAGCAGCTCGACGTGCAGGTGAACGGCGACCAGGTGGTGCTGGCCTGAGCCGACCCTCCCAGTGGGGTGAGCCGAACGGCCAAAGATGAGGGCCGTTCGGGTTATAGCCTCACATGTTACTGCCTGGTTAGGGTGATTTTTGTCATCCATACCAGGCGGTAACCGCCGTTGTGCTCGGGAGCTGGCATGCGATCGGTTCGTAAGCGGGTGCGCATCTTCGGGGTGGCGCTGGGAGCGCTACTGGTGGGCGGGCTGGCGGTGGTCGTTCCCGCGGCCAACGCCGAGCAGACCGTGGCGGACGACCGGCAGACGGCGATCGTGTCGCTCGGCGACAGCGCGATCTCCGGCGAGGGCGCCGGAGACTACGAGCCCGGCACCAACGGCGAGAACGGCAACTGGTGCCACCGCTCCGCGAACGCGCTGGTGCACCGGACGGCGGTGGCCGACCGCACGTTCAACCTGGCCTGCTCGGGCGCGGACTCGGCGAACGTGTCGCTCGCCGACACCACGCACTACACCGAGGGCAGCCAGGCCCGGCGGCTGATCGACATCGCCCGCGAGTTCCGGGTCACGAACGTGCTCGTCCAGGTCGGTGCGAACGACGACCCGGCGTTCGCGGACACCATGGTCGACTGCATCCTCGCGTGGTTCAACCCGTTCGGCTCCGACTGTCGCAAGGACCTCGCGGACGAGTGGCCGCAGCGGCTGACCGCGATGGCACCGAAGGTCGAGGTGGCGATCGCGGACGTCAAGTCGGCGATGAGCCAGGCCGGCTACGCCGACGGCGACTACAACCTCGTCCTCACCTCGTACGCCTCGCCGCTGACCGAGCAGATGGACGAGATCCTGCACGGCCCGCAGGGCTGCCCGTTCAGGCTGGACGACGCGGAGTTCGGCCGTACGGTGGCGGTGCCGCAGCTGTCCGAGGCCCTGCGCGGGGTCGCGACCCGGACCGGCGTGAAGTTCCTCGACTTCTCCCGGGGCACCGAGGGCCACGAGGCGTGCAGCGGCGGCGGCGACTCGTCGACGGAGTGGCAGAACCGCGTCACGGTCGACCCGTGGGCATGGGTCACCGGTGGCCTGGACGCGATCGGCATGCACATGGCACAGCAGTCCTTCCACCCGAACGCCCGCGGCCACGCGCAGCTCGGCACCTGCGTGACGGAGTTCGTGAACACGGGAGCCGACTCGGCCGCCTGCGTGATCGGCGCGGACGGCAACCTGCACGCGGTCCAGTAGCGATCCCGGAGTCGTAGTCGGGGCAGGGGACGCCCGCCCCGCGCGAGGCCACCCTCGTCATTGTCGCGGCGAGGGTGGCCTTCCTCTTGCGGCCACTCTCTTGCGGCCATGGCACACCTGATCCGTAGAGGTGAAATTTCCCGTGTCGCAAGGGGATTTCCGTTCGGGTGGCCGTAGCGTGCCGGGCATGGGACGAGCCAACGCGCCGGCGTGCTATCGCGAGCTGGGCGCCGAACTGAGGAAGCGACGCGAGGCCGCGGGGGTCACCACCGCACGGGTGGCGCACCAGACCGGATGGGACCGCACGAGAGTCTCGCGCATCGAGTCGGGGCGGGTCGGCATCACCACCGTCGACGTGATCTTCTATCTGGGTGCCTGCGGCATCTACGCGAAGGACGCCAAGGAACTGCTGCGCCTGTGCCGAACCGCCGAGCACAAGGGCTACTGGCTCAGCCCGCACGACGAGTGGCTGGCGACCTCGCTCGCCTCGTTGATCTTCCATGAGTCCACAGCCGACCGGACGATCTGGTACGAGCCGTTCGTGGTGCCGGGTTTGCTCCAGACACGCGCCTACGCACGCACGATCATCGCGCCGGGTGCCGCCTGCATGTCACGGAGCGTCAAAGAAGCGGTCCACATCCGGATCGAGCGGCAGGCGATCCTCCGCCGCCGAAATCCAGCTGAGTTCGTGTTCTTCGTTCACGAGCAGGCGCTCCGGACCCAGGTCGGCAGCGCTGCGATCATGCACGAGCAACTGCTGCACATGGTGCTCATGGCCGCGCTCGGGCATGTGACGTTGCGGATCATTCCTGCGACGGTCACAGAACAGGCTGCGTACGGCGGGCCGTTTCAGTTGTTCGAGTACCGCCAGCACTCTCCGCTGCTCTACCTCGACGGCTTCCTGACCGGCATGTTCGTCGAGGACCACGACCTTGTCGGTGACCACTACCGCCACCTGCTCCCCGAACTGCGGGCGCTCGCGCTGGATGCGGGACAATCTCGGGAGTTCTCGGCCAACTTGGCCGACGAGTACGACCGAGGGAGCGCGCCGGATGTCCGAGTGGAGGAAGAGCAGCTTTAGCCAAAGCGGTGACAGTTCGTGCGTCGAGGTCCGGTGGCGGAAGAGCAGCGTCAGCCAAGGCGCCGGCAGCGGTTGCGTCGAGGTCGCCTTCCGGGCGACCTGCGTAGCGGTCCGCGACTCCAAGCACACCGGCCCGATGATCAGCGTCCCCGAGCTGGCGTGGCACCGGTTCGTCCGCGGCGCCGGCGGCGGGGCGCGCGCCTAGCGCCACGCTCATCCGATCGAGGGCTCGCCATGCTCGTCCGCACGGACGAGCATGGTGGGCATGGCAAGTTCTGGTGCATGCCCGGTATGTGGCTTGAGGATCGTTGCTCAACCAGGGCAGACCATTGGACCGCATCGCGCGCCGGGTGAACAAGAGCAGGGTCCGGGCACCGGTCGACCGCCGTGCCGGCATGGCAATGCCGGCAGGATCGCCGTTCCAGGCATGGCGTGCTCCGCGTGAAGGTAACGGAACTCGACGAGCTGCTGACCAAACTGATCTTGGAGTCGGATCACCCGGAGATCTCCGAGATCGAACGCGTGCCGACCGAAGGGTGGCCGGACAACCACACCCGCATCGTGGTGCGGTTCGCGAACGGCGCGTCAGCCGTGATCATGGTCCGTAACGTCGTGCGGCCCGGTGGTCGGCGTCATGCCGACTTCGAGGTACCGGCGGAGGTGCGGTGATGAAGGCCCCGCAGTTCGCCGACCTGTTGACGCGCCTTCTTCGCGAGTCCGCTCACCCTGGCATTGCGAACGTTGCCACGGAACGAATCTCCTCGGCGGACAACCCGGTGATCCATTGCACCGACGGCTCCGAGATTCACCTCCAGATCGTCACGAGCTCCCCGCCCGGTGGCGACCGCGACGATGCCGAGCCGGTGGTGCGCGAGCCGGGGTCTCCCATCCGGGTCGGTCAGCGAGAGCACTGACGCGCTTCGCCGCGGCGGCGAGAGCAGCTACCCGCGGGAGCGATGGCGCCGAGCCGCTCACCGTGGCGGTGGTTCGTCGGGGCCGTGCGCCACGCTGGCACCACGGCAGTGCCAGGGGCAGGGCCGGCTGTCGGGGGCCGGCCGTAGGCTGACGGTGTGGCAGATCCCGCGACGAGAAGGCTGACCTATCGTCCGTCGCCAGGCACGGTTCCCGATGCTCCCGGGGTCTACAAGTTCCGCGATCCTGGCGGCCGGGTGATCTATGTCGGCAAGGCGAAGAGCCTGCGTAGCCGGCTGAACTCCTACTTCGCGGACCTCTCGCTGCTGCACCCGCGCACCCGCCAGCTGGTCACCACCGCGGGCGCCGTCGAGTGGACCGTCGTCTCCACCGAGGTCGAGGCCCTCCAGCTCGAGTACAACTGGATCAAGGAGTTCGACCCGCGCTTCAACGTCCGCTACCGGGACGACAAGTCCTACCCGGTCCTCGCCGTGACCCTGCACGAGGAGTACCCCCGGCTGCACGTCTACCGGGGGCCGCGGCGCAAGGGCGTCCGCTACTTCGGGCCCTACGCCCACGCCTGGGCCATCCGCGAGACGCTCGACCTGCTGCTGCGCGTCTTCCCCGCGCGCACCTGCTCGGGGGGCGTCTTCAAGCGGCACGGCCAGATCGGCCGCCCGTGCCTGCTCGGCTACATCGGCAAGTGCTCCGCCCCGTGCGTCGACCGGGTCAGCGCCGAGGAGCACCGCGACATCGTCGAGGACTTCTGCGACTTCCTCGCCGGCCACACGGACAAGATGATGCGTCGCCTCGAGAAGGAGATGAGCTCGGCCGCCGCCGAGCTCGAGTTCGAGCGGGCCGCGCGGCTGCGCGACGACCTGTCGGCGCTGCGCCGCGCGATGGAGAAGCAGGCGGTCGTCCTCGGCAGCGGCACCGACGCCGACGTCGTGGCGTTCGCGCACGACGACCTCGAGGCCGCCGTCCAGGTGTTCCACGTCCGCGGCGGCCGGGTCCGCGGCCAGCGCGGCTGGGTCATCGACAAGATCGACGAGCTGGACGAGCCGGGCCTGGTCGACCAGTTCCTCTCCCAGTTCTACGGCGACCAGGCGGAGTTGGCCGAGGAGGGCGAGGCCAGCCCCGTCCCGCGCGAGCTGTTCGTCCCGGCGCTGCCCGAGGACGCCGACGCGGTCACCGACTGGCTCACCGCCCTGCGCGGCTCGCGCGTGCGGCTGCGCGTCCCGCAGCGCGGGGACAAGCGCGCGCTCATGGACACTGTGGCGCGCAACGCCAAGGAGGCGTTCACCCAGCACAAGCTGCGCCGCGCCGGCGACCTCACCGCCCGCTCGGCCGCGCTGCAGGAGCTGCAGGACGCGCTCGGCCTGGACACCGCGCCGCTGCGCATCGAGTGCGTCGACATCAGCCACATCCAGGGCAGCGACGTGGTCGCATCGCTCGTGGTGTTCGAGGACGGGCTCGCCCGCAAGTCCGAGTACCGCCGCTTCGCGCTCAGGCAGGCCGCCACCGAGGGTGACGTCGCCGCGATCGCCGAGGTGGTCCGCCGCCGCTTCCACCGCTACCTCGCCGAGACGAACGGGCAGCCGGAGACTCAGCCGGAGACTCAGCCCGATACCAGGCCCGGCATCGACCCGGAGACCGGCCGGCCCAAGAAGTTCGCCTACCCGCCCAATCTCCTCGTCGTCGACGGCGCGGGCCCGCAGGCCAACGCCGCCGCGGACGTCCTCGCCGAGATGGGCATCCAGGACGTCGCGGTCATCGGGCTGGCCAAGCGGCTCGAGGAGGTGTGGCTGCCGGCCGACCCGGAGCCGACGATCCTCTCCCGCACGAGCGAGGCGCTCTACCTCCTGCAGCGCGTCCGCGACGAGGCGCACCGGTTCGCGGTCGCCTACCACCGCAAGAAGCGCTCCAAGCGGATGGTGACCTCCGCGCTGGACGGCATCCCCGGGCTCGGCCAGAGCCGCAAGTCCGCCCTGCTCAGGCACTTCGGCTCGGTCAAGCGGTTACGCCAGGCCAGCATCGACGACATCAGCGGTGTACCGGGAATCGGCGCCAACACGGCGGCGCTGGTACACAGTGCGCTCGTAGGGGAGACCGAGGAGGGGAGTACGACGTGAAGGACGCTACGGGAGACCACGCGCACGGTGTGGAGGTCGCCGTGGTGACCGGGCTGTCCGGCGCCGGCCGCAGCACCGCGGCCAAGTGCCTGGAGGATCTCGGCTGGTTCGTGGTGGACAACCTGCCGCCCGAGCTGATCTCCACGATGGTCGAGCTCGGCGCCAAGGCACAGGGCGCGGTCACCAAGGTCGCCGTCGTGATGGACGTGCGCAGCCGCGCGTTCACCGAGGACCTGGCGTCGATCATCCGTGACCTCGACGCCAGCGGTTACAAGCCGCGGGTGCTGTTCCTCGAGGCCACCGACGAGGTGCTGATCCGCCGCTTCGAGCAGGTCCGCCGTGGCCACCCGCTGCAGGGCGACGGCCGGCTGATCGACGGCATCAAGGCCGAGCGCGACCTGCTCGGCCCGCTGCGCTCGGACGCCGACCTCGTGCTCGACACCAGCACGCTGTCCGTCCACCAGCTGCGCGCCAAGATCGAGGACACCTTCGGCACCGAGGCCAGCACCACGACCCGGGTCACCGTGCTGTCCTTCGGCTACAAGTACGGCATCCCGATGGACGCCGACCTCGTGATGGACGTGCGCTTCCTGCCCAACCCGTTCTGGATCCCCGAGCTCAAGGACCTCACCGGCCGCGACGCCGACGTCCGCAACTACGTGCTCACGCAGGAGGGCGCGGAGGAGTTCCTGGACCGCTACCACGAGCTGCTGCGGCTCATCGGCGCCGGCTACCGGCGGGAGGGCAAGCGGTACCTGACGCTCGCCATCGGGTGCACCGGCGGCAAGCACCGCAGCGTGACCATCTCCGAGGAGCTGTCGCGCCGCCTCGCCGACGAGGACCGGCTGGCCGTCAAGGTCGTCCACCGCGACCTGGGGAGGGAGTGAGGCCGTGCGAGCCGTCGCGCTCGGTGGTGGGCAGGGTCTGCACGCGACGCTGAGCGCGTTACGCCGGCTCACCGACGACGTGACCGCGGTGGTCACGGTCGCCGACGACGGCGGCTCGTCCGGCCGGCTGCGCCGCGAGCTCGGCCTGCTGCCACCCGGGGACCTGCGCAAGGCACTGGCCGCGCTCGCCGGCGAGGGCGACGAGAACTCGTTGTGGCGCATGGTCTTCGAGCACCGGTTCGGTGGAACCGGCGCGCTCGCCGGGCACGCCGTGGGCAACCTGCTGCTCGCCGGCCTGCTCGAGATCATCCCCGACCCGGTGACCGCGCTCGACCAGGCCGCGCGGCTGCTGGGTCTGCGCGGCCGGGTGCTGCCGATGTGTACCGAGCCGCTGGACATCGAGGCGGACGTCGTCGGGCTCGACGAGGACGCCACGGCCGTGCGGCGCATCCGCGGCCAGGTCGCCGTCGCCACGACGCCCGGCCAGGTGCGGCGGATCCGGCTGCACACCGCGGGCATGCCGGACTCGGTGCCCACCGCGTGCCCGGCGGCCGTGCGCGCGGTGCTGGACGCGGACGTCGTGCTGCTCGGCCCCGGCTCGTGGTTCACCAGCGTGCTGCCGCACCTGCTGGTGCCCGAGCTGCACGAGGCGCTGATCGAGACCGCCGCGTCCCGCATCGTGGTACTGAACCTGGTCCCGCAACCGGGGGAGACCGCCGGCTTCTCACCGGAACGTCATCTCGACGTACTCTGCGAGCACGCACCCCGCCTCCGGGTCGACGCGGTGATCGCCGACGCCGACTCGGTGTCGACGCCGGATCGTCTGCGACGGGCGGCGGAGTCGCTCGGGGCGAGCACATGGCTGGACGGGGTGGCGTCCGCCAAGGCCCGGGAGCGACACGATCCGCAGGCGCTGGCGGAGAGCCTGCGGGATGCCCTGGCGGCGGTAAATGCGCGATGAAAGGGCGCGCGACCCGGGTTGATGATGGGATGTACGCGGCGAGCTCGGCGACTCCGGTGGGAGGGATGTCGTCGGCGTGGTAGCCGTGTCGTTCTTGGAGAGGAGGGGCCTTGTGGCGATGACCGCAGCGGTCAAGGACGAGTTGAGCAGGCTGGCGGTGTCGAAGACCTGCTGTCGACGGGCGGAGGTGTCCTCACTGCTGCGCTTCGCCGGAGGGCTGCACATCGTGGGCGGGCGGGTCGTGGTCGAGGCCGAGCTGGACACCGGTGCGGCCGCGCGGCGGCTGCGCAAGGAGATCCACGACCTGTTCGGGCACTATGCGGACGTGCACGTGCTCGCGTCCGGCGGGCTGCGCAAGAGCACCCGGTACGTCGTGCGGGTGGTCAAGGACGGTGACGGCCTGGCCAGGCAGACCGGCCTGCTGGACCCGCGCGGGCGCCCGGTGCGCGGGCTGCCGGCGCCGGTGGTGTCCGGCGGGGTGTGCGACGCGGAGGCGGCCTGGCGCGGGGCGTTCCTCGCGCACGGCTCACTGACCGAGCCGGGCCGCTCCTCGGCGCTGGAGATCACCTGCCCCGGCCCGGAGGCGGCGCTGGCCCTGGTCGGGGCTGCGCGCCGGATGGGCATCCAGGCGAAGTCCCGCGAGGTCCGCGGGGCCGACCGCGTCGTGGTCCGCGACGGCGACGCCATCGGCGCCATGCTGACCCGCCTGGGCGCGCACTCGAGCGTGCTGGCCTGGGAGGAGCGGCGGATGCGCCGGGAGGTCCGGGCGACCGCCAACCGCCTGGCCAACTTCGACGACGCGAACCTGCGCCGCTCGGCCCGCGCCGCCGTCGCGGCCGCCGCGCGGGTCCAGCGGGCGATGGAGATCTTGGGGGACACCGCGCCGGACCACCTGAGCGCCGCCGGCAAGCTGCGCCTGGCGAACCGGCAGGCGTCGCTGGAGGAGCTGGGTCAGCTGTCCGACCCGCCGATGACGAAGGACGCGGTCGCCGGCCGCATCCGCAGGCTGCTGGCGATGGCCGACAAGCGCGCGAAGGACCTGGGCCTGCCCGACACGGAGTCGGCGGTCACGCCGGAGATGCTGGAGGCCGAGGTCTAGTGCGAAGAGTCTGAGCGCGCGGAGTGTGGGTGCACGGAGTGTGGGCCCGCCGAGGTTTGAGCCGCGGGGTCCGGGCCGCGAAGTGGGGGCCGGGGCTGGCGGAACCCCGGCCCCCGGCCGCTCGCGGATGACCCCCCTGCGAAACACCCGCGAGCGGCGGCAGGTGAGCGGCGAACGGCCTGACATGATGAACCCGCCTGACTGACCCCCACGCAGTCAGGCGGGTTCTCATCGGGTGCCGCATCCCCCCGGGACGGTGAGCCATCCCCCGTCTCACCGTCATCCAGCGCCCCCCACAGAGACAAGAGCATGCCTCGGGTGCCCAGATACGCACCCGGTCGGAAATTCCTTCGGTGATGCACGGAAATGTGGGTATCCGCAGGAAACGGGCCATGCACCCCGTGCGGGACATGATCCATCTGATTCGATACAGTTAGGTCACTCCCACGATCCGCGACCATGGTGCGGTGGGCGATAGGGTGACTGGGCGGTCCAACAACACGAGCACGAGGAGACGCACGGTGACGGTTCGAGTAGGCGTCAACGGCTTCGGTCGTATCGGCCGCAACTTCTGGCGCGCGGTTCAGGCCAGTGACCACGACATCGAGATCGTGGCCTTCAACGACCTCGGCGACGTGGCGACGATGGCCCATCTGCTGAAGTACGACAGCGTGCTCGGCCCGCTGTCCGAGGAGGTCACGACGACCGCGGACGGCATCCAGGTCGGCGACAAGACGATCAAGGCCCTGGCCGAGCGCGACCCGGGCAAGCTGCCCTGGAAGGACCTGGGTGTCGACGTCGTGATCGAGTCGACCGGGTTCTTCACCAAGGCCGAGGACGCCCGCCGGCACGTCGACGAGGGCGGTGCCAAGAAGGTCATCATCTCCGCGCCGGCCAAGGGCGAGGACCTGACCGTGGTCATCGGCGCCAACGAGCACCTGTACGACGGATCGCAGACCGTCATCTCCAACGCGTCCTGCACCACCAACTGCCTCGCCCCGCTGGCCAAGGTCCTCCACGATGCGTTCACCATCGAGAAGGGCCTGATGACCACGATCCACGCGTACACGCAGGACCAGAACCTCCAGGACGGCCCGCACAAGGACCTCCGCCGCGCCCGTGCCGCCGCGCTGAACGTCGTGCCGACCTCGACCGGCGCCGCCAAGGCCATCGGCCTGGTGCTGCCGGAGCTCAACGGCAAGCTGGACGGTTACTCGCTGCGCGTTCCGGTGCCGACCGGCTCGATCACCGACCTGACCGTGGACCTCGCCAAGGAGGTCACCGTGGACGAGGTCAACGCCGCCTACCGCGCCGCGGCCGACGGGCCGCTCAAGGGCATCCTGCGCTACAGCGATGCGCCGATCGTGTCCTCCGACATCGTCACCGACCCGGCGTCGTGCATCTACGACGCGCCGATCACCAAGGTCATCGGCAACCAGGTCAAGGTCTACGGCTGGTACGACAACGAGTGGGGCTACTCCAGTCGGCTCGCCGACCTGACCGCGCTCGTCGCCACCAAGCTGTAGGCCACCGTGAGGACTCTCGACGATCTGCTCGCCGAGGGTGTCTCGGGCCGGCGCGTGCTCGTGCGTGCCGACCTGAACGTCCCGCTCAACGACGGCACCGGCGAGCGCATCACCGACGACGGCCGCATCCGCGCGTCGCTGCCGACCCTGCGGCGGCTCGCCGATGCGGGCGCCCGGGTCGTGGTCGCCGCGCACCTCGGCCGGCCGAAGGGCGAGCCGGACCCGAGGTACTCGCTCGCCCCGGTGGCCGTCCGGCTCGGCGAGCTGCTCGGCATGCGGGTGCCGCTCGCCGGGGATCTGGTCGGCCCGTCCGCTCGGTCCACTGTGGACGGCCTGGCGGACGGCGGGGTGGCGCTGCTGGAGAACGTCCGCTTCGACGCTCGCGAGACGAGCAAGGACGCCGCCGCCCGCGGCGAGCTCGCGGGGGAGCTGGCCGCGTTGGTGGGCGAGTCCGGCGTGTTCGTGTCCGACGGGTTCGGCGTGGTGCACCGCAAGCAGGCCTCCGTGTTCGACGTCGCGCGCGTGCTGCCCGGCTACGCGGGCGGGCTCGTGCTGGCCGAGCTGGAGGTGTTGCGCAGGCTCACCGGCGACCCGGCCCGGCCGTACGTGGTGGTGCTCGGCGGGTCCAAGGTCTCCGACAAGCTCGCCGTGATCGAGTCGCTGCTGCCGACCGTCGACCGGCTGCTCGTGGGCGGCGGCATGTGCTTCACGTTCATGGCCGCCGAGGGCCTCGGCGTCGGCGGCTCGCTGCTCGAGGCCGACATGATCGACACGTGCAAGGGGTTGCTCGCTGCCGCCGGAGGCAAAATACAGTTGCCCGTGGACGTGGTGATCGCCGACGACTTCTCGGCCGAGGCCAACATCCAGTCGGTGCTCGCCGCGCAGATACGCGAGGGCTGGAAGGGCCTGGACATCGGGCCGATCACGGCGCAGCGGTACGGTGCCGTGCTGGCCGAGGCGGCGACCGTGTTCTGGAACGGGCCGATGGGCGTGTTCGAGCTGGCGCCATTCGCCGAGGGCACCCGCACCCTGGCGCGGTCCATTGTGGACTCGAAGGCGTACAGTGTGGTCGGTGGCGGTGACTCGGCGGCCGCGGTGCGCGCGCTCGGCCTGCCCGAGGACCGCTTCTCGCACATCTCCACCGGCGGCGGCGCGTCGCTGGAGTTCCTGGAAGGCAAGCCACTTCCGGGCATCGAGGTGTTGGAAGCGACGGGATGAGCGGCGCATCTTGGTGCCCAGGTGAGTCCTCCGCAACCGCACCTCAGGGGAACGTGACGCAACCCCGCCACATGTAACGGTGCAACGGAAGGTGTCGTCCGGACATGACCACAAGTTTGAAGAGCGGGGAGGCGGATCTCACATGACCCGTCGGGTGCTCATCGCCGGCAACTGGAAGATGAACCTCAATCACCTCGAGGCCATCGCGCTGGTGCAGAAGATCGCGTTCGCCCTGCCGGAGAAGTACTTCGCCAAGGTCGAGGTGGCCGTGCTGCCGCCGTTCACGGACATCCGCAGCGTCCAGACGCTGGTGGACGGCGACAGGCTGCTCCTGCGCCACGGTGCACAGGACCTGTCCAGGCACGACTCGGGTGCCCACACCGGTGACGTGTCGGGTGCGATGCTCGCGAAGCTCGGCTGCGCCTACGTGACGGTCGGCCACTCCGAGCGCCGCGAGTACCACGCGGAGAGCGACGAGTTGGTCAACGGCAAGGTCAAGGCGGCGCTCAAGCACGACATCGCGCCGATCCTCTGCGTCGGCGAGAAGCTGGAGGTCCGCGAGGCGGGCGACCACGTCGAGCACACCGCCGCGCAGCTGATCGCCGGCCTCAAGGGGTGCAAGACCGAGCAGGTCACCAAGGTCGTGCTGGCCTACGAGCCGGTCTGGGCGATCGGCACCGGCCGGGTCGCCACGCCGGCCGACGCGCAGGAGGTGTGCGCGGCGCTGCGGGCGAGGCTCGCGGAGAAGTACGGCCAGAACGTGGCCGACGAGGTGCGGATCCTCTACGGCGGCTCGGTGAAGGCGAACAACATCGGCGACCTCGTGAAGCAGGACGACATCGACGGTGCCCTGGTCGGCGGCGCGAGCCTGGACGCCGAGGAGTTCACCAAGCTCTGCGCCCTAGCCGCCGGCGGCCCCCTCCCCTAACCCGCGTGTCCAACGTTCCGGACCCGCGTGTCCAACGTTCCGGACCCGCGTGTCCAACGCTCCGGACCCGCGAGTTCAACGCTCCGAACGTTGGACTCGCGGGTCGCGAATGTTGGACTCGCGGGTCGCGAACGTTGGACTCGCGGTTAGAACGGGGTGATGGTGACGGTCATCGAGGTTGGGGCCGGGTCCTCGATGTAGGACGCGTGCTCGCACACGTCGTCGAACGCGAAGCCGTACGCGTCGCCGTCCACAGTGTTCTCGTGCATGATCCGCGAGTAGTGGTTGGTGACGTCGTCCCGGTAGTACTGGCCGGCGTCCGCGAGCGGCTGCTCGGTCGTGTCGGTGAGCACGCCGCGGTTGAAGCCCGCACCGAGCGCGGCGGCCACCGGACCCGTGACGCCGTCGTTGGGCGCGGAGAGCGCGCCGTCGCAGAACAGCACGTCCCGGGTGCTCGGCTTGGCGAAGGCACGCACCCCGCCGGAGAACACGAACCGGTCGCCCGAGACCTGCCCGGTGAACGCGTTCGCGCCCGCGGTCACGGTCATCGTGTTCGACCGGTAGTGCTCCCACACCTGGTCGACATGGGCGGCGAAGTAGTCCGCGGCGAACCGGCCCGCGTCGAGGCCGTGGCCCGGCGCGATGACCCGGAGATCCTCCAGCACCAGGCCGCCGTACCCGGCCTGACCGGACATCGCGGAGAACACCGCGGCCCGGCCGCCGTCGCGCAGCCGCCCGGTCGTCTGCTGCGCGGCGCCGGACAGCGTGATCGCGAGCGGCACCGACAGCATGTCGACCATCGTGGTGTTGCAGTGCATGCCCGCGCCGTCGTAGGTGAACTCCGCGCAGTCGTGCAGGACCGGGTAGTTCGGGTCCGAGTCGACCCAGCCCGCGGGGTAGGCGAGCGTGTTGCCCGGGTTGCACCGGATCTTCAGCCGGTCGCCGATCGCCACGTAGACCCGGCCCGACATGCCCTGCGGCAGCGACAGCGTCGTGCCGCCGCCCTCCACCGGGATGGCGTAGTCGGTGTAGCCGTCCGGCCCGTTGTCGGCCTCCGACACCGCAACGAGCCGGCCGTCCGCCGACAGCCGGCACTGCTGGCCGGTCGCCAGGTCCGTGCCGACCACGTAGGTCCACACCGGACCGCGTCCGGACTCGTTGGCCAGCGTCAGCGACATCGCGGCACCGCGGGCCGGCCGGCCCGCGGTGGTGTCCTCCGCGCTGACGCCGTTCGCGGCGAGCGGAACGCCGGCGGTCGCGGCCGCCAGCCCCCCGAGAAACGTCCGTCGCGTGATCATGGAACTGTTCTCCTTCCGGCACCGTTGTCGGCTGTCCGTGATGGACAGTGGAGGCCACGCAGTTCCCTTTGTCCCGAAGGGTCGACCAGCTAACCGTTGAGTATTGACCAGTTTGTTCCCGTGCGCAACAATTTCCCCCTGATGGACGGGGGCAGCGTGTGACGATCTCCGGCCACCAGGTAACCTGTGGCTTCACCGCGAACGCGGGCATCGGTTCGACAGCGAGGATGACATGGTTCTAGCCCTGCAGATTGGTTTGATCGTCACCAGCCTGCTGCTGATCCTGCTGGTGCTGCTGCACCGCGGGCGGGGCGGTGGTCTGTCGTCCCTGTTCGGTGGCGGCATGCAGTCGAGCCTGGCCGGGTCGAGCGTCGCGGAGAAGAACCTCGACCGGGCGACGCTGTTCGTCGGCGCCATCTGGCTGATCTGTGTCGTCGGACTCGGCCTGCTGATCAAGGTCGTCTGACGGCGGGCGACCACTCGTTTCGTGCGGCCTCCGCACATCTCTTGACCAGGCATTTTCCCGCATTCGACACCTTGTTGGGGGTGTGAAAGTCGATGGCTGGTGGTAGTGCGATTCGAGGGACTCGAGTCGGCGCCGGTCCCATGGGCGAGTCGGAGAGGGGAGAGGCCGCCCCCCGTAGGCGGGTTTCCTACTGGTGCGCCAACGGGCACGAGTCGCGCCCGTCGTTCGCGCTCGACGCCGAGGAGCCGGAGTCGTGGGACTGTCCACGGTGTGGGCTGCCCGGTGGCCGGGACGAGCAGGAGCCGCCGAAGGCGCCGCGCAACGAGCCCTACAAGACCCACCTCGCGTACGTGAAGGAGCGCCGCTCGGACGCGGACGGTGAGGCGATCCTCGCCGAGGCGCTGGCCAAGCTGCGCAAGCAGCGCGAGGGCTGAGAACCGGCTCAGAAAGCCGGCTGAGACGCACGAGGAGGCCGCGCCCGGGCAACCG
>NZ_JBOHGB010000110.1:0-23453 GCF_050699935.1 Actinophytocola sp. | reverse complement strand
GAGCCGGGCCACCGGCGGGGCGGCCCGCCGGGCCGCCCCGCCCACGTCGGCGGCCGGGCCCACGAGTTTGAGGTTGATGTCCGCGAGGGCCCGCTCGAGGACCGCCCGGTCCACGGAGTGCGGTACGCGCATGGCGTCCACGCGGTACGCCGTCGCCGACGCGGCCGCGTCCCGGCCGGCCACCGGCAGGTCCAGCACCCGCGCGCCGTGCCGGGTGAGCAGCCCCCCGGGGATCTCCGGCACCCGTTCGCCAAGGCCGTCGTCGCGCGGGTCGCGGTCTATGTAGAAGTGCATGAGATCTCCCCCTTGTCCGGCATGGCTTGTCAATTCCAGTGCCGAGTGGACAGCCGGAAATACAGTCCAAGCGTCACAAAACGATAACGACCGGATCGTGGACCACCGGCGGCCGCCTACCGACTCGCGGGTTCAGGGTCAGCGGGACGGAGGCTGAGCCGACCGCGGCCGAGGTCCACATCGACCGTCGCCCCGGCACCTGTGGGCACCGTGAACTCCGGGTCACTCAACGTGAGCACCAGGCGCAGCACCCCGTCCGGCCGGCAGCACGGTGTCGTAGGCGGGCGGCCGCCAGGTCACCGTGTACCCGTCGCTCACGCGTGGAACCAGTACTGCGGCTTGGGGTCGATGTTGTGCCAGACATGCTTCGTCTCGCGGTACTCGTCGAGCCCGGACGGGCCGAGCTCGCGGCCGATGCCGGACCGGCCGTAGCCGCCCCACTCGGCCTGCGGCACGTACGGGTGGAAGTCGTTGATCCACACCGTGCCGTGCCGCAGGCGGCCGGCGACCCGCTGTGCCCGGCCGGCGTCGCTCGTCCACACGGCACCCGCGAGGCCGTAGGTCGTGTCATTGGCGATGCGCACCGCGTCGTCCTCGTCACCGAACCGTTCGACGGTCAGCACCGGGCCGAACGACTCCTCGTGCACCACCGTCATCTGTTGGGTGCACTCGTCCAGAACCGTTGGCAGGTAGTAGAAACCGGCCGCGAGGTCCGGATCGGACGGTGGTTTCCCGCCACAGCGCAGCACCGCGCCCTCCGCCACCCCGGTGTCCACATAGGCCGCGACCTTGTCCCGGTGCGCCGCGGAGATCAGTGGTCCGGTCTCGGCGTCCACATCGAACGGTCCGCCCAGCCGGATCCGCGACGCGCGGCGCACGATCTCGTCGACCACCGCGTCGTGCGCGTCGTCCTGCACCACCAGCCGGGCGCCGGCCGAGCACACCTGGCCGGAGTGCAGGAAGACCGCGGTCAGTGCGAAGTCGACGGCGGTGGGCAGGTCCGCGTCGGCGAACACCACGTTGGGGTTCTTCCCGCCCAGCTCCAGTGCGACCTTCTTCACCGTGGCGGCCGCGGCGGCCATGATTCGCCGGCCCGTGGCGAGCCCGCCGGTGAACGACACCAGGTCGACGGCCTCGTGCTCGGCGAGCGGCGCGCCCGCGGCCGGACCCGCGCCCAGCACGAGGTTCGCCACGCCGGCCGGCAGCCCGGCCTCCTCGAGCACGCGCATCAGCAGGATCGCCGTGGATGGGGTCAGCTCGCTCGGCTTGAGCACGATCGCGTTGCCGGCCGCGAGCGCGGGCGCGACCTTCCAGGACGCCTGCAGCAGCGGGTAGTTCCACGGCGTGATCAGCCCGCACACGCCGACCGGCTCGCGCACCACGCGGCTGATCGCGTCGGCGCGCCCGGTGTCCACCACGCGGCCCGCGTCGGTACCCGCGATGCCGCCGTAGTAACGGAAGCAGGCCACGACGTCGGCGACGTCGTACTCGCTCTCCACCAGCCGCTTGCCGGTGTCGAGCGACTCCGCACGGGCGAAGTCCTTGGCGTCGCGCTCGAGCAGGTCGGCCACCCGCGACAGCAGCGCGCCGCGCTCCCGCGCCGTGGTCGCCGGCCAGTCGCCCGCGTCGAACGCTTGGCGTGCCGCGAGAATCGCAGCCTCGGCGTCCGCGGCCGTGGCCTCCGAAACCGTCGCGACGTGGCTGCCGTCCGCCGGGCAGCGGATCTCCCGGCGGCCCCCCTCCACCGCCTCCCGCCACGCTCCCCCGATGTACAGCTCCGCCATTGGCACTGTCCTCACGAGCGTTGGTATCGGTAGAACTCGACCGCCGCCGGAGGCAACGGGCTGTTGCCGAGGACGAGGTCGGCCGCCTTCTCCGCCAACATCA
Organism: Actinophytocola sp.; assembly: GCF_050699935.1. Lineage (NCBI taxonomy): Bacteria > Bacillati > Actinomycetota > Actinomycetes > Pseudonocardiales > Pseudonocardiaceae > Actinophytocola > Actinophytocola sp. The sequence continues at coordinate 21,272 of NZ_JBOHGB010000110.1, read as the reverse complement.
TCACGGGTGCGTAAATGTTTCCGTTGGTCACATAGGGCATCGCGGACGCGTCCACCACCCGCAACCCGCGCAGCCCGTGGACACCCATCGAAGTCGGGTCGACGACGGCCCGGTCGCCGGTGCCCATCGCGGCCGTGCACGAGGGGTGCAGCGCGGTCTCGGCCTCCCGCCCGACCCAGTCGAGGATCTGCTCGTCGGTGGTCACCCCTGGCCCGGGCGAGAGCTCGCCGCCGTTGTAGGGCGCCATCGCGGGCTGGTTCAGCAGGTCGCGCGCGACACGGACGGCCTCGACCCACTCACGGCGGTCCTGGTCGGTGGACAGGTAGTTGAACCGCAGCGCCGGGTGCCGGCGCGGGTCCGTGCTGGTGATCTTGACCGAGCCGCGTGCGTCGGAGTACATCGGCCCGACGTGCACCTGGTAGCCGTGCCCGCCCGCGGGCGCCGAGCCGTCGTAACGGACCGCGACCGGCAGGAAGTGGAACATGAGGTTCGGGTATGTCACGTCTTTGTTGCTACGCGTGAACCCGCCGCCCTCGAAGTGGTTGGTGGCGCCCGGCCCGCGGCGACCGAACAGCCACTGCGCGCCGATCCACGGCCGGTAGCGCCACTTCAGGTATGGCTGCATGGACACGGGCCGGGTGCAGGCGTGCTGCACGTAGACCTCGAGGTGGTCCTGCAGGTTCTCGCCCACCCCGGGCAGGTCGGCCACCACCTCGATGCCGAAGGACCGCAGCTCGGCGGCGTTGCCCACGCCGGACAGCTGCAGCAGCTGCGGCGAGTTGATCGCCCCGCCGCAGAGGATGACCTCGCCCGCCTCGACCGTCTTGTCGGTGCCGCGCCGGAACTCGACGCCGGTCGCCCGGTCGCCGTCGAACCGCACCTTCGTGACCAGCGCCCGGGTGACCACGTCGAGGTTGGCCCGGCGCATGGCCGGCCGCAGGTACGCTCTGGAAGCAGACCAACGCCGTCCTCTGTGGACATTGCGGTCGAACGGGCCGAAGCCCTCCTGGCGGTAGCCGTTGACGTCGTCGGTGAGCTGGTAGCCGGCCTGCTGGACGGCCTCGAAGAAGGCGGTGAACAGCGGGTTCGTGGCCGGCCCGCGCTCGAGCACGAGCGGGCCGTCGTGGCCGCGGAACTCGTCATCCGGCGCGGCCGCGGTGCAGTTCTCCATCTTCTCGAAGTATGGCAGGCAGTGTGCGTAGTCCCATGTGGACATACCGGGGTCGGCGGCCCAGCGCGCGTAGTCCAGCGGGTTGCCGCGCTGGAAGATCATGCCGTTGATGCTGCTGGATCCGCCGAGCACCCTGCCGCGGGCGTGGTGGACGCGGCGGTCGTGCAGGTGCGGCTCGGGCTCGGATTCGTATCTCCAGTCGTAGAACCGGCTTCCGATGGGGAACGTGAGCGCGGCGGGCATGTGGATGAAGACGTCCCACGGGTAGTCGGGCCGGCCCGCCTCGAGCACGAGCACGCGGTTGGCCGGGTCCGCGGACAGCCGGTTCGCGAGCACGCTGCCGGCCGACCCACCCCCGACGATGACGAAGTCGTACCGCCCGGAGATCACCCGCGCATGCTACTGCCCCGCGAGTCCAACATTCCGACCCCGCGAGTCAAACACTCAGAACCCGCGAGTCCAACACTCGGACACCGCGAGTCCAACACTCGGACATCGCGAATCCCCCACTCCCGCACGCCGAGTTCCCCGTTGGCGACCGGCGGGTGCGGGTTCCCAGCGGGGAACTCGCGGTCCGGAACGGGGGACTCGCGACCCGGAACGTTGGACTCGGGGGTTCGGAACGTTGGACTCGCGGATCCGGAACGTTGGACTCGCGGGGTTAGGGTTCGTCGAAGTTGCGGGTGGCCAGGGCCTCGGCCTTGCGGAGGGCCTCGGCGGCCTGGGGGCCGGTCGCGGAGAGGGTCAGCTCGTCGCCCTTGCGGGCGCCCAGGGCCATCAGCGCGAGCACGCTGCGGCCGGGCGCGCTGGACGCGCCGAACCGGACCGTGACCTCGGCGTCCACTTCGGACAGCGAGCGGGCGAGTAGGGCCGCCGGGCGGGCGTGCAGGCCGATCTCGTTGGTGAGCCGGATCCGCGTTTCCTCGACGGCCGCCACCTCCGTCTCGGTGGGCCCACCTCCCGGCTCCACGTCGGGCACACCAGCCGGCCCGGCGGCAGTCGGTTCGGTTGGACGTGCGGCGGCGGCGCGGGCGGCGGCGGCTACCTCGGCGAGGGGCGAGCCACTCTGCGCGGCGACCGCGGCGGCCACCGTGCCCTCGACGAGCGGGGCGTCGACGAGCACCGCGCCGTCGGGAACGGCACTGTCGGGAACGGCACTGTCGGGAACGGCACTGTCGGGAACGGCACTGTCGGGAACGGCACTGTCGGGAACGGCGCGGGACTCCAGGGCCAGTTCGGCCACCATGCGTGCGCTGCCGAGGTCGTAGAGCAGCACGACACCCGCGCCACCGTCGGCCCGCTCGATCGCGGCGTCCACGGCGTCGAAGTCCGTGCCGATGCCGCCCTCGGCCGTGCCACCCGCCGCCACGACCGTCACGTCCGGCGCCATCTGCGCCGCCACCTCGACGACGCCCTCGGCGAGCTTCGCGCTGTGCGAGACGACGACCAGCCCGACCCTGCTCATGGTTCGCTGGGCACGCCGGTTCCGGAAACACCCTGTGTCATTGGTTCGCTCGCAAGCTCGCCCTGTGACATTGGTTCGCTCGCAAGCTCGCTCACGAGCCGGCCGCCGAGTCGGCGAGCGAGCGCAGCAGCAGCGCCGTCGACCGCGCCCCCGGGTCGAGGTGGCCGGCACTGCGCTCACCCAGGTACGACGCCCGGCCCTTGCGCGCGACCAGCGGCACCGTGGACTCCGCACCGGTCGCCGCCGCGTCCGCCGCGGCCGACAGGAGCGCGGCCACCGACCCCTGCTCCTTCTCGGCCGCCCGAACCGCCGGGTCGAGCGCGTCGACCATGGTCTTGTCGCCCAGCTCGGCCTTGCCGCGGGCCACGACGCCACCGAGCGCGGCCCGCAGCGCCTCCGTCACCTCGGCGACGGCCAGCTCGGCCGCGGACCCGAGCGCGGTCGCGGCGCGCAGGAACGCCGTGCCGTACAACGGTCCCGCGGCACCGCCGACCTTGGAGATGAGCGTGGTGGCCACGATCTTGAGCACCGCGGCCGGGGTGTCCGGAGTGGACTCGTCCAACTTGGACAGCACGGCCTTGAAGCCGCGGTCCAGGTTCTCGCCGTGGTCGCCGTCCCCGATGGCCCGGTCTAGCTGGATCAGCTCCACCCGGTGCTCCTCGACGACCGCGGCGATCGCGCGGACGGCCTTGGCCACATCGTCGGCGGTGCAGCCCACGTCAGCTCCCCCACCGCAGCGCCGGCGTGCGCACGGGTGCGTCCCACAGCTCACGCAGCTCGTCGTCGAGCTTGAGCAGGGTCAGGCTCATCCCCTGCATCTCCAGGCTGGTGACGAACGGGCCGACGAGCCGGCGCTCCACGGTGATGCCACGGTCGGCGAGCATCCTCTCGGCGATGCCGTGCGCGAGGTAGAGCTCGATCAGCGGCGTGCCGCCCATCGAGTTGGTGAACAGCAGGACCCGGTCGCCCGAGGCGAACGGCAGGTCCTCGACGATCGGCTCCAGCAGGCGGCGCACGATCCCGTCGGCGTTCTCCACCGGCATGCGGGCACGGCCCGGCTCGCCGTGGATGCCGATGCCGACCTCCATCTCGTCGTCGCCGAGGTCGAAGCTGGGGTCGCCGACGTGCGGCACGATCGGGGCGGCCAGCGCCATGCCCATCGAGCGCACGTTGGCGACGACACGCTGGGCGATGCCGTGCACCTTGCCGAGGTCGTCCCCGCGCGCGGCGGCCGCGCCGACGATCTTCTCGAGCGCCACGGTGCCCCCGACGCCGCGTCGGCCGGCGGTGTAGAGCGAGTCCTTCACGGCGACGTCGTCGTCGATGACGATCGTGGCGACCTCGATGTCCTCGGCCTGCGCGAGCTCGGCGGCGGTCTCGAAGTTCAGCACGTCGCCGGTGTAGTTCTTGACGATCAGCAGCACGCCCGCGCCGCCGTTGGTCCGCTCGATGGCGATCTGCATCTGGTCGGGGGTCGGCGAGGTGAACACCGCGCCCGGGCAGGCGGCGTCGAGCATGCCGGGACCGACGAAGCCGCCGTGCATGGGCTCATGGCCGGAGCCACCACCGGAGACGACGGCGACCTTGCCCCGCACGGGCGCGTCCGCACGGACGACCACCGCCGGGTCGGGCACCACCGTGATCAGGTCGGAGTGGGCCAGTTCCAGCCCTCGCAACGATTCGGCCACGACGGTCGACGGGTCGTTGATGATCTTCTTCATTGATACCACCGCTCTGAGCTGCAACGTCGCTGTTGTCCTGGCGCCAGGCCGCCCTCAGGCCGTGCCAGGGCAGGATGTCACGGCCCGGGCCACGTCCGCCAGCGTCCGGGCCCAGCGGACCTACTCTCGGGTCGTCTCGTCCCATCGCGCCAGTTTGGACACCTCCACGTATCGCGGCCCCCGGCCGCCGGCCAGGTCGACACAGGCGACGCCCTCGCGCAACCAGTCGGGTGAAGGAGCGACCACTCCGTGTTCGCCGCGGTGCGGGCCGTCGACGATCTCCACCTGGTCACCGACCCGCACGACGGGCTCGAACGCGCCGATGCTTGGCGGTCCGTCGACCCGGTCGTCGGGTGGCGTGCCGGGCGAGGGCAGCCGAAGCTCCGTGATCGCACGCCTCAGCCGCGCGAACTCCTCGGCCTGCTGACGCTGAATCGCCACCAACCTGTTGTTGGCTCTCAGGGCCAGCATCAGCGCGACAAACACCAGGACACATGCGGCAATCGGCGCGAAGATCGCTATGGCCACCAGCATCGCGCCAGCCTAACCGGCAAACTACTCGTGCCAGGGCGGCGTCCAGCCGGCCCGCTCACACACGGCGTCCAGGTCCGGGTCGGTCAGGCTCGACCGGTCTTTCAGGTCAGCCAGCCGCGGGCCGAGGATCTGCAGCCGGTCGACCGAGCTCGACGGGTCGCCCATGTCCTTGCGGACCTCGAGCAGGAAGTCGGCGTAGAGCCGGAACTGGACGTCCCCCGGCGGCTGCGCCGGCAGCGCCTGCATGAACCGGGAGTACGCGCGCACCGCGCCGTCGGAGCCGTACACGTTCACCCACGTGTCGAAGTGCCGCTTGTGCGCCAACTCATCGACGGTCGGCGGGTCGTCGCTGGTGAACATGCGCTCCAGCATGTCGACGAGCGGCACATACATCTCGCGCTTGTGCTCGGAGACCTGGCCGACCCGCTGCAGGCGGGCCTCGAACCGGCGCGAGGCCATGGCGAACCTTCCCGCGACCACCGCGGCGGCGACGGACGCGACGGCGGCGATCACCGCGACGACGATGGCGGACATGACCTTGATCCAAGCATCCGCGACAATGCCGAGGTGGCGGAAAACGCGAACGGGCGGGCGCTGCGGGCTGTGTTCCTCGGCCGTCACGGCAACTGGCCGGGGCCGGAGCCGGTCCGGGTCGAAACGGCCTACGAGGCAAGGACGTTCCCCTCGAACGACATCCTCTGGCAGTCGGTGCTCGGCTGGTTCGCCAACGGTGGCGGACCGTGTGCGGTCGCCCCGCTCGGAATGGACGACGATCCGCTGTACGCGCTCGACACGACCCTGCGGATACTCGAGCGGCACGACTTCGACCTGGTGTGCTTCCCCGGGCTGGTCGACCACGCGCGGACGCCGGAGGGCCTCGTCGACCTGGAGGACTTCGGCGCGGCCCAGCGCATGATCGTCGAGGCCTGCATCGCGACCGGCGACCGGCTGGCCGTGCTCGACCCGCCGCCGGGGCTGCGGCCGCAGGAGATGCGGGACTGGCGGGTGGACGTGCTCGGCGCCGACACGCCGCACGCGGTCCTCTACTACCCGTGGGTACGGGCCGTCGCCGGGCGCGACCTCACCTGGGTGCCGCCGTGCGGGCACGTCGCCGGCGCGTGGGCGCGGTCGACGTTGCGCGGCGGGCTGCTGGGCGCGCTCGGCAACCTCGAGCTGACCGACGTGGTCGACGTGGCGACCAACGTGACGACGGTCGAGCAGGAGATGCTCACCCGGCTCAACGTCAACCTGTTGCGCGCCATGCCGTCCTGGGGCGTGCGGACGTGGGGCTCGCGCACGCTGTCGGTGAGCCCGTGGCTGTTCCAGATCCCGACCGCACGGCTGCTCGCGGCGCTCAAGCCGGTCGTCTTCGAGCGGATCGGCATGGTCCGCGGCGCCTCCGACGTGGAGCTCGTCGGCCAGATCGACTCGGCGATCCGAGGCGTCTCCGGGCTCGCCGACGACGCGTTCGTGGTGCGCTCGCTGAGCGCCTCGGGCGAGGCGATGCGGATCGAGATCGAACTGAACGCGCGGGTGACGCACGGCTACCCGCTGACCATCGTCATTGAGCTGCCGGTGGGGACGTGGACGGTTCTCGAAACCGAACACTCACTGGACATCCCGCCAGCAGATCCCCTCGGATGAGCCGCTCCAGCACCGTGCGGTCCTCCGCGGACCAGGCCTCGACGAGCGTGCCGTGCACGTCGACCTCGATCCGCCGGGACATCTCGGCCGGCGGGGTCCAGGCGAGCACCGCGAACCCGGGGTCGACGATCTCCACAGAGGACACGTCGGCTCCGCCGAGCACCTCGACGAGCCGGCGGATCCCGCGTGCGGTGCCGCGGTGGGTCAGCAGCTCGCCCGCCGAACGCAGCAGCCGGCGCTTGGCCTCGGGCGAGGGCCAGCCCGGCGGCACCTCCCAGCCCAGCCACGCGCACAGCCAGTCGACCATCGCGTCGGGCGCCAGCGCCGGATGCGCGAGGACGTCGAGGTCCTCGACCGGCGTGGCCACCCCGTCCAGCAGCTCGTCGAACACCGCGACGAGCCGCATCAGCAGGTCGTCGTCCCACATCGCCCGCGGCACGAGCGCGGCGATCCGCTCCGTCCGCGTGCTCATCGAGCCCGGACCACCGGCGGGGCGGGCCAGCACAGGCCGTTCGGCTTCAGGTCGATCCGGTCGGTCCGCTCCCCCGTCTGGTCGGTGACCGGGTCCCACGCGTACAGCCGCACCTCGTCGACGAGCTCGACGCCCGGCACGTCCAGCAGCACGCCGAAGAGCTCACCCGCGACGACCGGCCGGCCGAACGTCCAGCCCTGCCCGTCCCGACCGCCGCGCACCGGGTGCAGGTAGTCACGCAGCGCCGCCGCGGCCCGGGCGTACACCTCCTCGGCCGGCTCGTCCGCCGACCGCGTCACCTCGGCGACCACCCGCACGCCCTGGTAGTCCGGCGGCTCGACGACCAGCCGCACGCCGACCGCGCGCCGCTCGTCGAGGAAGTCGACGACCTCGTCGAACACCGGGTCGCCGGGCAGGATCGAGGCGAAGCTCTCCGCGTCGGGTGGGCCCTCGGCGTGCGGCACCACCACGACCCGGGCCACCCCGGGCTCGGCAAGGCAGCGGACCCGGGCCACCCGCGGGCTCGCGAGCCGGGCCAGCCGCTCGAAGTCGTCCGCGGACACCGCGCGCCAGCCCGACCGCAGCAGCGCGGGCGCGCGCGAGCGGGCTTCCTCGACCGGCTCGGCGGCCATGCCGCCGGTCGCGGGCCAGCGGTTGTGCACCCGCGCCACGTGCTGGATCGCCTCCCGCAGCACGACGATCGTGCCGGCCGCGACGTTGCCGCCCACCCCGCCGCCGGCCAGGTAGTCGATGGTGATCTCCGCGTCCTCGGCCGGGATCGCGCCGTGCGTGCCGTCGCCGAACAGCACCTCGCCGGTGTCGCAGTCGAGCTCGTAATGGCGGTCGTCGGCGTTCGAGTCGACCAGCGAGGTCACGGCCGTCCACTCCGTACCGCCCACGCGAATCCGGTGTAGCTCCGGCAGCATGGGCGCGCGCCTGGTGCGCAGCCGCTGGCGCGGCCGGCCGGTCCCGATCCCGAGGGCCTCGCCCGGCACCGCGCTGGCGTGCTGGACGTCGACGCTGACCCCGGCGCCGAGGGCGTCGTGCACGTGCACGGTGATCTCGGTGTCCTTCTTCACCGGCGTGTCCAGCACGGGCCGGACGCGGAGCTTGTGCCGGTCGGAGTCGGCGACCCAGTCCGGCCCGGTGTCCACGAGCACGGCCGGCCGGTCCGCGGGCACGCTCTCGGCCTCGACGTCGATCCAGCCGCCGGGTCCGGAGCACTGCCACTCCAGCTGGGCGCCGGCCGGCTCGGTGCCCAGCAGGACGTCCAGCTCGACCCGTACGAGCGAGTTCGGCCCGCCCTCGCCCAGAACCAGCTCGACCCAGCTGCCCTCGGTCTGCCGGGCCGGCACGGTCGACCTGGCCCGCCCGCTCTCGGTCTCGTCGGCCGCGTTGACCGAGTCGACCACCCAGCGCAGCGATATCGGCCGCGCGGTCGCCTGTTCGACGGTCAGGAACTCGACCGGCCCGCCCTCGCCGGCCACCGTGGACACCGGTGTGCCGGCCGGGATCCGCACGGTCTGGCCGGGCGCGTCGAGCATGAAGTCCACCCGTGCCTCGGCGACCGTGGCCGTCCGCCGGTTGACGCCGACCATGTTCAGGAACTCCGAGTACAGCCGGTCCGGCACCTGGTTGAGCCGGTAGAGCAACTGGTCGACGAGGTAGGCGAACACCTCGATCAACGCGATGCCGGGGTCGCCCGGCTCGGTGCTCGTCCACTCCGGGCAGTACCGGTCGCGCAGCCGCAGTGCGGCCTCGACCAAGTCGGCGTATCGCCGGTCGTCCAGTGACGGAACGGGCAGCCGCCCGTCGGTGCCGGCCATGTCCCCGACCGCACCGTTCCCCGATCCCCCGGCACTGTTCACCGTGTCCATTTCACCGCGTCCATTCGAACCTTCCCTCGAACCGGCCGTGCTCGCCGGTGGCCTTGAGCCGGTAGTCGATGCACACCCGCGCCCAGCCGAGCTGCCGGGCGTCCCACTGCTGGTCCAGATCCTCGAAGTCCACGTCCAGGACCTCGATCCGGGACTCGTACTCGGTGACGAGCTCGCGGATGCGGTCGGGCAGCTCCTTGAGCGTCCACTCGAGCCGGACACCGAAGCCGGGCCGCATCACCCGCTCGCCCGCGACCGTGCCGAGCAGCACGTCGAGCGCCGACTCCACCGCCTGCGCGCCGGAGAGCACGCAGAGCCGGCCGCGCAGGTCCACGCGCAGCGGGAAGGCCCAGCCACGGCTCGCTGGTCCGGCCAGGTCGGCCACGTTGTCGGCCGGGCTGTCGGTCGGGTTGTTCGCCATGGTCACCGCCCCCGCGCCCGGATCGAGACGACCATCCCGGGCTCGAGAGCGGTGACGTCCAGCCCCGGGTTCTCGTCGGCGATGAGCCGCCAGTGCGTCGGCTCGCCCAGGTACCGCGCGGCGAGCAGGTCGATCCGGTCGCCGCGGCGGACCTGGTGGACCACGAGCCGATCGGCGGGCGCGGCGGCCGCCGCGGCCAGCCGCAGGGACCTGACGAGGTCCTCGCGCCCGTCGGCGTAGCTCCCGGTGAGGTCCGCGCCCGGGACGGCCCGCAGCAGCGGGGGCAGCTCGACCCGCTCCAGCAGGGCCGGCACGATCGCCACCCTGCCGTCGAGCTGGAGCAGCTCGGCGACCCGCAGCTCGTGGCGGACCGCCCGCGAGCGGAGCGCCTGCTCGGTCACGAGCACCGTGACGTGCGTGCAGGCATGCATCCCCGCCTCGACGGCCTGCGGCCAGGTGCACCCCGGATCGGCGTCTCTGGGGGCGACCCAGGTGGGGATTCCCTGTCTCTCGAGATCCTCGGACAGGCGGCGCGCGAACGAACCTTCGCTCTCGGTGCGGTGGCTCAGGAACACCCGCACTGCGGCTCCTTCCGGTGACCGGTCACGTCAAGAGGAGATCATGGCGTGTCGGACCCCACAGAAGCGAGTGGTCAATCGTGCGTTCTCCGTAATCAGTCCACCTCAGCAGGGGCGTCCGGTACGCAACACGCCTGTTCAGCGCCTCTTGATCAGGCGTGGAGCCGCACTAACCAGCCGTCGTGCCTGTTTACGCACGCGAAGGCTTGGAAGGACGCCTTCCGGACGTTGAGCGTCCGGAAGGCGTCCTTCCTGGCAGGTCAGGTCGTGCCGCGTGACCCGGCCGCCGTGGATCGTCACCGTCGCGTGCGGCGTGCCGTCGCGGTGCCAGACGGTGTAGTCACCGGCCGGCACGCTCGGGAACACCGCGGTGTAGGCGACCCGGCCGTTGCCCCGGCGCGCGTGCACCACGTTGTGACTGCGCGGGGTCGACGCGTCCGCACCGGGGCTGATCTCGATCTCCTGCTCGGCGAGCTCCGGGCCGGCGACGATGACCAGCGCGCCGACGTCGCCGCCGATGTCGAGTACCAAGGTGTCCGGTTTCGTGTTCGCTGTGGAGTTCACTGTGGAGTTCACTGTGGAGCCTCCGCTCGGGCCGGTGGGTTGTTGAAGCCGTCGTGCGGCGTGCCGAGGTACGGGAACCGGCGCAGGTACGGGATGTCCAGGTCGTCCGGCGTCACGCCCTCGTCCACCTGGGCCGCGGCCGGGTCCGCCGTGTAGGTCCCGTCCACCAGCGGGTAGGTCGCGCCCGCGATGGCTCGCAGCTCGATAGCGACCACGTCGTCGAACACCCGGCGGCCGTTCGGGAAGCCGGCGAGGTCACCGCCGAGCAGACCGAAGATGCTGGGATCGGGCGAGGGCGGGATGGCCGTGTTGAGCCGCATCAGGTCGGCCTGGGTCTCGCCGGTGAAGTTCTGGAAACCCTCGATCAGACCGGCCGGGATGCCGGTGAGCAGGATGGCCAGCAGGTCCGCGCGCGGCTTGCCCGACTTGTTGAGCACGTCCAGGTTTGCGAACACACCGGGGAACAGGACCGGAAGCAGCTGCGCGACCTCCGGCTTCGCCACGAACTTCGCGAAGCGGCTGTCCCCGTCCGGCGACTGGGTGTTCCAGAAGTCCTTGCGCCCCATGGGCACGATGACCTCGTTGAACAGCGGCATGGCCAACCGCGACACCTGCCGGAACGGGCCGGTGCTCCACGTGTTGTGCAGCTCGGTGTCGAGCATCCGCACGCGCTGGCGGCTCGCCGTGGTCCACACGCCGATGGTGGCGCGCGGGTCGTCGACGTCCTTGCCGCGCCAGCCGTCGCGGGTGAGGTCGGTGATCGGGACCTGCAGCGCGATCGTGTGCACGTTCAGGTTCTTCGTGGCGTTGACCCCGTTGCCGGACTGCGGGAACTTGGCCAGCCCGAAGTGCTCGTGCGCGTCGGCGAACGGTCGCGGGTCGAGCAGGTCGAAGATCGCGCCGAGGTCCACGTAGAAGCCCTCGGCCCGCTGACCGGCGAAGACCCGGCGCTTGCCGCCGAGGTTGCGCACGGCGGCGGTGGCGAGCGCCTCGTAGTTCGGTGTGGACAGTGGGCCGATGTTGCACGGCGGGCAGGGCAGCCCGTCGCCGAGCACCTGCTCGTGGCCACGCCGGTCCCGGCGGATCACCGTGTAGAACTGCCGGCGGTTCCAGTTGGGAGAGTCGATCCCCAGGATCGGGCCGGTGTTGTAGAGGAACGTGTCCGGGTTGCGGACCTGGGTGGTGAACCGGAACTCGTAGGTGACGTCGGCCTTTCCGTCGCCGTCGTTGTCGACGTGGATCGCGTAGCGCACGTCATCGCCGAACTCGTAGAAGTTCGGGCCGCCCGCCGGCGACTGCAACGGCACGTAGTTCGCGATCAGGGTCACGGTTTCCGGCTTGTCCGGGCTGACGAACGCGTACACGTCGGTGGAGTCGGCGACCGGGTCCTTCGAGATCTCGGGTGCTTCGCGGTGTGAGGACATCTCGTCACTTCCCTTCGGTCCGGCGGACTTCGCCGGACAGTCGCGAGGCGAACGCTGGATCGGTGAGCTCGATGCGCTCGGTGCCGACGAAGATGTCGAACCGGCCGGACGCGGCGTCGCGCAGGTGGACCATGACCGGCTTCTCGGGGCCCGCCACCGGCTCGCCGGACTCCGCTCCGGACAGCTGGGCGGCGACGAGCGGGACACCGGCCCCGACCGCCACCCCCGCGGCCGCGATGCCGGCCCCGGTCAGGATCACCTTGCGCCGGGTCGGCCCGGTCCGCACGGGTTGTTGCTGCTGGTGCGTCATGCGTGGAACTCCTAGCTGAACTGGGCGCACATCGCCCTCCAGCACCACATTCGGCACCCCCGTGGCGGCGGATTGGCGGGAATGCGAAACGGGTGCCGCACGCCGATCGCGGCGTGCGGCACCGTTTCCCCGACGGTTCTCAGCCGACGGGTTCGAGCACCTTCGGCTCGGCCGGGGGCGGCGCGACGTGCTCGCGGCGGCGCAGGAACCGCGGCGTCCACCAGTTCGCCGAGCCCAGCACCGTCATCAGCGCGGGCAACAGGACCGCCCGGATCAGCGTGGCGTCGATCAGGATCGCCGTCGCCAACCCGACCCCCAGCTGCTTCATGTCGATCGTGCTCAGGGTGGCGAAGACCGAGAACACGCCGATCATGACCGCGGCCGCGCTCGTCACCACGCCGGCCGACCGCGTGATGCCGGCGGCCACCGCGTCCCGGGTGGACATCCCGGCCAGCGCGGCCTCGCGGATGCGGCTCACGACGAACACGTGGTAGTCCATCGAGAGGCCGAACAACGTGACGAACAGGATCACCGGCAGCCAGGCCGTGATGCCGCCGCTGGAGGTGAAGCCGAGCAGGCCCTCGGCCCAGGTATTCTGGAACACCAGGACCAGCACGCCGTACGCGGCACCGGCGGAGAGCAGGTTCAGCCCGATCGCGGAGAGCGCGATGACCGGTGCGCGGAACGCCCACAGCATCACGAGGAACGTCAGCAGCAGCACGAACCCGATCACCCACGGCAACGCGCCGTTCATGTCGTCGACGAAGTCGTTCTCGCCGGCCGTCATGCCGCTCACCGCGAACTCCGCGCCGGGGACCGTGCCGATCGTCTGCGGCAGCAGCGTGGTGCGCAGCTGGGCGAGCGACTGGTCGGCCCGCGCGCTGCCGCCGTCGTAGGGGATGCCCGCGGAGATCAGGACGATCCGGCCGCCCGCCGCCGTGGTGACCTCTGGCGGCTGGTCGTGGGCGAACCCGCGGTCGGCCTCGATCCGGCCGAGCAGCTCGTCCACGGCGGACTCGGCCGCGGCCGTCTCGTCGGCCGGCACCCGGATCGCGATCTCGTGCGACGCACCGGTGCTCGGGAACGCCTCGGTCAGCCGGTCGTAGGTCTGCATGATCGGGATGCTGCGTGGCAGGTCCGCCTCGGACGGCGCGTTGAGCGTCATGCCGAACGCCGGAATCGCGAGCACGGCCAGCAGGCCGCCGGAGACGACCAGCGTGGTCCTCGGCTTGCGAAGGCCGGGCCGCAGCACCGCCGGCCAGAAGCGCGGCTCCTTGTCGGTACGCATGGACAGGCGCCACAGCAACGGGATCCGCGGCCGGTCGACCCAGCGGCCGAGCTTGGCGAGCAGCGCGGGCAGGACCGTGATCGAGCCGATCATCGCGGCCAGCACCACCAGGATCGTGCCGACGGCGATCGAGGAGAACACGATGTCGTTGACCACGAACATGCCGGCCATCGCGACGGTCACGGCGATGCCGGAGACGACGATCGCGTGCCCGGAGGTCGCGGCGGCGATCTCGACGGCGTCCACGTGCCCCGCGCCCTTGGCCCGTTCCTCGCGTTCTCGGCGGACGTAGAACAGCGAGTAGTCGACGCCGACCGCCATGCCGATCAGCAGGATCATGCTGGCGGTGTTCTGGGTGGCCGGGATCAGGTGCGACACGAGTGCCGAGAGCCCCAGCGCCGTGCCGACGGCCGACATCGCGAGCAGCACCGGCACCCCGGCGGCGATGAGCGCGCCGAACACCAGCAGCATGATCAGGAGCGTGACCGGGATGCTGATCAGCTCGGCCTGCTGGAAGTCCTCGCCCAGGGTCTCGGAGAGCGCCTTGTCGAGGGAGGCGCCGCCGACCTGTTCGACGCGCAGGTCCGGGTAGTCCCGCTGCACGTCGGCGGTCGTGTCGAGCAGCGGCTGGATCCGCTCGTCGGCGCTGTCCGACTCCCCCGCCAGCTCGACGTTGAGCAGGACCGCGGTGCCCTTCGGCGACGGGACCGGGTCGCTGACCTGCTCGACGCCGGGCAGGGCGTCCATCCGCGCCCGCACGTCGGCGGCGGCCGCCATGGCCTCGTCCGTGTCGAGGTCCCCCTGCCCGGCGGTGATGAGGACGTTCTCGGTCGCCGGCCGCTCGAACCCGGCCTCGTCGACGATGCTCTTGTAGGTGGCGAGCTCGCCCTTCGGGTTGTCATCGAAGTCGGCCTGCTCGGTCCCCGCGACCTGGCCGGCGCCGACGCAGATCGCCACGAACAGCAGCCACGCGACGATCGCCCGCCACGGATGCTCGGCGCTCCATCTCGCGATGCGCACGGTTAACATCGGCTTGCCCATCTGGATCCCCTCTGGTCTGTGTGGACGTTCGGACCAAGCCTGGGTCACCGTGCGCGCGCGGGGATCCGGACGTTCCCCGTACTTCCCTCAGGGATCCCCCCTACCCGACGCAGGGTCCGAGACGACCCGTAACCACCCCACCGCACCCCGTACCCGCGAGTCCTGGGCGTCGGGCTGGTCAGTCGGCCGCGACCTCCTCGTTGGTACGGCCCGACTTCACCGACCGCGGCAGCGTCTCGGGATCCCAGCCGCGGACGGCGTGCTCGTCGTTCTTGTGGACCAGCAGCCAGTTCCTCGGATCGCGGCGGATCGGATCGCTGCGGATCAGCGCGAAGCGGCCGGCCACCTTCTCCCCCATCAAGTCGAAGTGCAGCTCGCCGTCGGCCACGGCGCGCACGGGGTCGGCGGTCTTCGCGGGCGCCCACATGCCCCAGTCCCACACGATCGCGTCACCGCGGCCGTACCCGCTCTCGATCACGCCCTCGAAGTCGTAGTGACCGAGCTCGTGGTCGTCGACGTGCACGGCGAGCACGCGCACGGCGGGGTCAAGCGTCGGGCCCTTCGGCACCGCCCAGCTCACCAGCACGCCGCCCATCTCCAGCCGCAGGTCGTAGTGCAGCCGGCGCGCGCGGTGCCGGTGCACGACGAACCTGCTCACGACGTGGTCGCCCGGTGCCGATGGTTCGCTCGCAAGCTCGCTCACGTCCCATGCGTACCCGCCTTCGCCGACTCCGGCATCGCCGGCTCCGGCGTCACACGGCGCGCCCGGCGGTTACCGGCCACCACTCGCGCCACGATCCGGGGCGACATGATCGTCGGCGGCCGCATCAGGAACGCGCTCACCCGCAGGAAGCGCTCGGCCACGACCGGGTCGTGCTCGGCCGCGACCAGCAGCCGGGAGACGTAGGAGCTCACCAGCCGCACGGGCAGCGGGCGTGGACCGTCGACCTGTGGCAGGGCCAGGTCCGCGCCGACGGCAAGCCGCCACGCCACCCCGACCGGCTTCGCGGCCGCGCGGAAGAACCGCCGCGCCAGGTCGCGGTCGCCGCGGCGCAGGCATTTCCGCAGCTCCAGCGCCTCCAGCGCGGCCACCGACATGCCCTGGCCATAGATCGGGTTGACGCCGCACATCGCGTCGCCGAACACCAGCAGGCGCTCGGCGCGGCGCATCCGGTCGTAGCGCAGCCGGCGGTTCGCGCGGAAGCGGAACGTCGACACGTCGTCGAGCGGCTCGGCCTCGCGCAGCGCCGCCACCAGGTGCGGCGGTGCGAACCCGGCGACGACGTCCACCATCGACTCGTAGTCCGGCGCCGGGTTGTGGCCGCCGTACCCGGACACGGTGAACATCCACGTGTCGTCCTCGTAGGCGAACAGGCCCATCCCGGCCGGCCGCTCGGGGCTCGCGCCGATCACGACCAGCACCTCGGGCACCGCACCCGGTGGCAGCCGGACCAGCCGGCTCACGTACCGGACGTCCACCACGACCTCGTCCTGCGCCGGCCTCTCGTAGCCGAGGGCGGCGAGCCACGCGGGCGTCCGTGAGCCGCGCCCGGTCGCGTCGACCACCAGATCGGCGGCGAGAACCTCCTCCGCCCGCCCGCCGTGGTCGACCACGCGCGCGCCGGTGACCCGCCCGCGCGACTCGTCGGTGACCAGGCCAACGGCCTCACAGCCGTCCCGGAACTCCACATTGGACAGCCCGCGGACGCGGGCCCGCACGCCGGTCTCGAGTAACGGCCGGCTCGGCTGGTAGACCGGCTCCAGCACGAGGTCCGGCGAGAGCCGGTGGGTGCCGTCCGGCAGGAAGTGCATCCTGCGGTAGTCCGCGAGCTTCGTCCCGCCGGCCCCGACGAGCTCGTCCAGCAGCCCGGGGAACAGCTCGCCCACCACCCCGCAACCGCTCGGCAGCAGCGCGTGCAGGTGCCGGCCCTGCGGTACGCCTCGCCGCTGCGTCACCCGCGCCGGTAGCTGGTCCCGCTCGACCACGGTGACCCGGTCGTAGCCGTCCGCGAGCACCCGCCGCGAGCAGACCCGCCATGCTCGGGCCGAGCACCACCGCGTGCCCGCGCCGGCCGGTCATCTCCCCGCCTCCTGTCCGGCCACGGCCCACGCCCCGACGAGCACCGGGGGCTTGAACGTCACCCCGTGCCGTGCGCCGTCGCGGGCGACGCGGTCCTCGAGCGTGTCGATGTCGACCTCGCCGGCCGTCGCGACGCCGGTCCGCTCGATGACGGGCAGCAGCGTGCGGACGGTCTCCGCGGCGAGCTTGGGCCCGGCCGGGTCGCCGGGTTCGTGATAGGCCTGCAGGCCGATCACGGTGTGCTCGTCGAAACTGGCGTCGCGCAGGATCGGGCCCAGCCGGGCGCCGAGGCTCGCGTCGAGACCGGACCGGTCGAAGGCCTCGGTGATCCAGCCGATGACCCGGGTGCAGAGCTCCGTCCGCGGCAACGTGCCGGCCGCGTGCATCTCGTACTCCATCATGACGACGATCCCGCCCGGCCGCACGAACCGGACGAGCCGGCGCAGGATCGCGGCCGGATCGGGGGTGTAGAGCAGGATCAACCGGCCGACGACCGCGTCGAACTCGTCCTCGATCCGGACCGTGTGCAGGTCGTCGTGGATGAACGAGACGTTGGTCAGGCCGCGCTGCTCGGCACGTACGGCGGCGAACCGCAACGCCCGCACCGACTGGTCGACCCCGACGACCGAACCCGTCGGCCCGACCAGCGCGGCGACCTCGAAGGCGACGTCGCCCGCCCCGGTGCCGAGGTCGAGCACGCGCATCCCCGGCGCGACGCCTGCCAGGCCGAGGATCGTCCTGGTGGCCGGCGCGAGGATCCGGGCCTGGTGCTCGAGCCGCGCCAGCTCCTGCTCGTCGTGCCCCAGCAGGTATGTGCTGCTACTCGTCGTCATGTCCGCTCCCATCACGCGCACCGGCTGTCGGCGCGTCATGGCGGAGAGCATCGGTGCTGGTCAGCGCCGATGCTTGGCGGGATGATGACGATGCCGTGGAGATGACCTGACGATTCCGTGGAGACGCCGGCGCGAAACGCCGGCTGCGGCAGGGACGACAACCGACCAAGCTTCGCGGCTCACCCATCGACGACTCGGAGCGGAAGAGGTGTACCGGTTCGCAGACTGTCAGCTGGACCCGCGCCAGTTCGAGCTCCGGCGCGGGGGCGACGTCGTGCACGTCGAACCGCAGGTCTTCACGCTGTTGGCACACCTGATCGAGCACCGGGACCGCGTGGTCGCCAAGACCGAGCTGCTGGACGCGGTATGGGCCAGCCGGTTCGTCAGTGAGTCGGCGCTGACCAGCCGGGTCAAGATGCTGCGGCGAGCCGTGGGCGACGACGGGAACCAGCAGCGGGTCATCGCGACCGTGCGCGGCGTCGGGTACCGGTTCGTCGCCGAGGTCGAGCTGGTCATGCCGGTCGACCTGGTCGAGCCGGTCACCGCGCGACCGCCGCAGCAGATCCGCTACCGCGTCTCACCGGACGGGGTGCGGGTGGCCTACGCGGTCTCCGGCTCCGGCCCGCCGCTGGTGAAGGTGGCCAACTGGTTCACGCACCTCGACCTGGAGTGGTCGAGCCCGATCTGGGCCCACTGGATCGACGCGCTGGGCCGGCGCCACCGGCTGATCCGCTACGACGAGCGCGGCTGCGGGCTGTCCGACTGGGACGTTCCCGACTTCGGCTTCGACGCGTGGGTCAACGACCTCGAGCTGGTCGTGGACGCGGCGGGCCTCGACCGGTTCCCGCTGCTCGGTGTGTCGCAGGGCGGGGCGGTCGCGATCGCGTACGCGGTGCGCCACCCGGAGCGGGTGTCCCACCTCGTGCTCGCGGGCGCGTACTGCCGCGGCCGGCTCGCGCGGGCCAGCACGGCGGAGGAGTGCGAGGAAGCCGCGCTGGACCTGCAGTTGGGCCGGATCGGCTGGCGGCACGACGACCCGACGTTCCGCCAGGTGTTCGCGAGCCAGTTCCTGCCCGACGAAGACCGCGCGCTGTGGGACGCGTTCAACCACCTGCAGCGGGCCACCACGTCGCCCGAGAACGTGGTGCGGTTCCTGGACGTGTTCGCGCACATCGACGTGTCCGCGCTGGCGCCGCACGTGCGGTGCCCCACGCTGATCGTGCACTCCCGCGGTGACCTGCGGGTACCGCGGACGCAAGCACAGGAGCTGGCCGCGCTGATCCCGGACAGCGAGCTGCTGTTCCTGCCCAGCCGCAACCACATCCTCACCGCGGACGAGCCGGCCTGGCCGCGGTTCCTCGACGAGACAGGACGATTCCTGAGACTCGGTGTAACGACCTAGGCGTGCGTCACGATTGGCCGTGTGTCCCCGCAGTGCTGACGGACCCCCGACCTGGCAGCACTGCGGGGATCCCTTCATCCGCGATCCCCCGCCGGCCGGACACCCAGCGCGAGGATGGCGGCGTCGTCCTGCAAGCCGTCACCGAACGCGGTCAGCACGTCGGAGACCGCGGCGACGAGCGCGGGGGCGGTGGCGGGCGCGTGGGCGGTGGCGAAGGTCAGCAGGCCGTCCACGCCGTAGCGGTCCGCGCCGGTGCGGGCTTCGACGAGGCCGTCGGTGTACAGCATGATCGTGTCGCCCCGAGCGAGGTGGACCGTGGCGGTGCCGAACCGCGGCTTCGGCAGCAGGCCGACCGGCTGGCCGCCCCGGGTCGGCACGTACGCGGCCGTGCGGTCGGCACGCAGCACGACCGCCGGCGGGTGCCCGCCCCCGGCCAGGACGAGCGTGCAGCCGTCCGCGGCCGGGGTGAGCAGGCCGAACAGCACCGTGCAGTGTCGGGTGCGCTCCTGGTGCAGCACCGAGTCGACATTGGCCAGCACCGCCACCGGGTCCGGGTCGTAGACCGCCGCGGAGCGCAGCGCGTAGCGGGTCAGCGAGGTCACGACCGCGGCCTCGGCGCCCTTGCCGCACACGTCGCCCAGGAACAGCGCCCAACGGCCGTCGGCGAGCGGGAACACGTCGTAGAAGTCACCGCCGATCTCGTCGCGCGACGCGTGCCGGTAGTGGGCGGCGATGTCGAGGCCGGCCACCTCGGGCAGCACGGGCGGCAGCAGCGAGCGCTGCAACGTGACGGCGAGCCGCTCGACGTGCGCGCGCTCGCGGTCGGCCTCCTGGCGTGCGCGCAACAGCTCCCGCTCGTACTCGCGCCGGTCGCCCGCGTCGACCACGACGGTGCGGATCGACAGCGGCGTGCCGGCGTCGTCGGTCCGGACGGTCGAGGAGACCAGTGCCGGCACTCGCGTGCCGTCCTTGGCCACCAGCTCGAGCCCGATCCCGCCGATCTCGTGCCGCGTGCGCAGCAGCGGGGCGTACTGGGTCTCGTGGTAGATGCGGCCGCCCACGGTGAGCAGGTCGCCGAAGCGGCGCCGGCCGACGAGGTCCGTGCGCGCGTAGCCCAACCAGCCGAGCAGCGTGGCGTTCACGGCGAGGATCCACCCGTCCGGATCGGTGCACACATACCCGCAGGGCGCGTGTTCGAACAGGTCCTCGATGTCGGTCACGGCTCGGCCGCCACGAACGCGGCGCTCCCCTCGGCCCACGCAGTCATCCTGCCACCGTGACGAACATGTGGCTCGACGACACGTCCCGCCGCCGCGGGGTGGTGGGCCGCCACCTTGCCGGCGAGCCGCGTGTTCGTCACGGTGGAGCGGTTCCCAGCGACGTGTCCCGCGGAGGTGGTCCGTGCCCGCCGAACCGACCGCGCTCCGCGCACCCGCACACGTCGGCGTCCCGGTCGCCGGCGGTGAGCTGACGGTCGCCGTGTGGGGCGAGCTCTCGTCGGGGTCGCCCGTGCTGGCGATCCACGGGCTCACCGCGTCGAGCCGGGCCTGGATCGAGGTGGCCACGCGGCTGCCCGGTCCGGTCATCGCCCCGGACCTGCGCGGGCGCGGCGGCAGCGGCGAGATCCCCGGCCCGTTCGGCATGGCGGCGCATGCGGCCGACTGCGTCGCGGTGCTGGACGCGCTCGATGTCGAGCGGGCGGTGGTGGCGGGGCACTCGATGGGTGGCTTCGTGGCGTCCGTGCTGGCCCACCGGCACCCGGCGCGGGTGGCGCGGCTCGTGCTCGTGGACGGTGGCGCGCCGCTGCCCCCGCCGCGGGGCGGCCCGGAGACCGCGCTCGGCCCGGCCGCCCGCCGGCTCGACATGCGGTTCCCGTCCCGCGAGGCGTACCGCGACTTCTGGCGCGCGCACCCGTCCTTCGCGGAGTGGACGCCGGCCGCCGAGGCCTATGTGGACTATGACCTGACCGGGACGGGGTCGGCGCTGCGCAGCCGGGTGTCGGCGGAGGCCATGCGCACCGACTACGTCGACCTGCACAGCGGTTCACCCGCGCGGGACGCGTTCGCCGCGTTGCCGGCCGGGGTCCCGTTCGTGCGAGCCGAGCGCGGCATGCTGAACGAGCCGGAGCCGCTCTACCCCGACCCCGACGCACTGTCCGGTTTGGACGTCACGACCGTGCCGGGCACGAACCACTACTCGATCCTCTTCGGCGACGCGGGTGTGACGGCCGTGGCCGCCCTGCTGACCTGACCGGCTCGACGTCTCGACGAGGAGTCTCAATGATCAAGTCAAGCCGGGTGCGTGACCGGCAGAACGGGGGTGAAGCGCTGGTTGTCACGCAGCTGTGCCCTCAGCATGTCGACTCGGCGGCGGGCGAGGGCGATGACGGCTTGGACGTGTTTGAGTCCTTGTCCGCGTTTGTTGAGGTAGAAGCCGCGGTTGGGGCC
>NZ_JBOHGB010000109.1:0-23731 GCF_050699935.1 Actinophytocola sp. | reverse complement strand
GCGCCATACCCGGCAACGCCAGCACCACCTCACCCCCACGATGCGCGGCCAAACCACGCAACCGAGCCGACAACCGAGCCGCCGCAGCCAACACACGACTCCGCGCGACACCCTCCACCTTGGCGACCACGACCGCGTGCGGGACGTCCAGGTTGGCCCGGTGCCGCCGGGCTCGCTCCCGCAGCGTCGCGCAGTCCCGGTCCGGGTGAGTGAGCAGGTCCTCGAGCAGCTCACCGCGGACCCGGTGCTCGGCCTCGGCCACCGTCCGCTGGAACAGCACCAGCAGCGCGGTGACCACGGCCGCGCGCTCCAGCACCCGAAGGTCGGGCTCCGGCTCGGGATGGGCGCTGAGCACGAGCGTGGCCAGGTGGTCGGAGGCGGCGACCGCGGCGGCGAGCCACGCGCGGCCCGTGGCCGTGTCCACGGAGGTGGCGCGGCCGGAGAGCCGGGCCTGGTTCACCGCGGTCAGCAGCACGTCGTCCACCTCGGGTGCGGTGTCGACCGCGGCCAGCACGGCGCCGTCCGAGTCGAGCACGGCGACCGAGCCGCCGAGCACGTCCGCCACCACCTCCGCGACCTCCGCGGCATCTCCGCCGCGCAGCAGCACGGCGCTGAGCCGGTCGTGCACGCTGGCGGCGTTCTCGACCGCCTCGGCGTGCCGCTGCACCAGGGCCCTCGCCCGGTCCAGCTCACGCAGCGCGTCCTGGCTGGCCTGGAACAGCCGTGCGTTCTCCAGCGCCACCGCCGCGTGCGCGGCGAGCGAGCTGGCCAGCGCGATCTCGTCCGGGGGAAACGGCCGCGGCGCCCGGTTCCCGGCCAGCAGCCCACCGATCACCTTGCCGCCGACCTGCAACGGGACGCCGAGGATCGCGTGGATCCCCTCGTCGGCCACCGCGGCGTCGACCGAGTCGGTGTGCACGAACCGGTCATCGGCGTGGTAGTCGCCGGTGGCGTACGGGGTCGCCGTCTGCACCACGAGACCGCCGAGCCCGACCCCGAGCGGCAGCCGGATCGCGCGAAACCGGGCCGAGGTCGACCCGTCGGTGACCCTGATATAGACGTCCTGGCGCTGTTCGTCGACCATGTTCAGGTAGGCGAGATCGGCCCCGAGCAGCGCGCGGGCCCGCCGCACGATCGCGGAGAGCACCGCGTCCACGTCGCGGATCGCGGTCAGGTCGGTCGCGGTCTCGTACAGCGCGCGCAGCTCCGCCTCGCGCTGGTGCTGCCTGGCCATCGTCGACCGCACCCGCAGTGCGACCACGATCTCGGCCCGCAGCCGCTCGAGTGCCTCCGGCGTCGCGCCCTCCCGCTGGGCAAGCCGGAGCTGCTCCTCGAACGCCTCCGGCGGAGCCTCCTCGTCAAGCAGGTCGACGAACGATCGGACCATGACGGGCTACGCGGCCGGTTGGTGGTCGGGACAGTCCAGCCGGAAGGTGGCCGGACCCAGCGGAGCGTCGAGCAGCGCGCAGTGCGCCGGCTCGGCCGTTCCCGGGTGTGCCTCCGGGCGGAAGTGCTGGCACGTCGGGCAGGTTCTGGCCACCGAAAGCACGCCCGCCCGATGCAGGGCGCCGAGCAGCACCGGTAGCCGCCCGGCGAACTCCGCCCGCTCGGCCGGCGACAGGCTCGCGGCGAGCGCGTCACGCACCGGCTCGTCCCAGCCGTCGAGCCGGCGGGCCGCGGCGCGACCGGCCGCGGTCGGCACCAGCCGCGTGGCACGCCCGTCGCGCGGGTCGCCACGGCGAGCCACCAGGCCCTTGCGGACCAGTGCGGCCACCGCGTCGGACACGGTCGGCTGCGTGATGTCCGCCCATCTGGCCAGCGGGGTCACCGCGCGCTGGTCGGCCGGCGCGGCCCGCAGCCGGAGCAGCAGCTGCGCCTGCACGGGGGTCAGCGACTCGGCCGCCGCGGCCGTGCGCAGCAGCGTGCGCAGCGCCTGGCCGACGCGCTCGAGCGCAAAGGTCAGCCGGCGGTCGACCTCGTCGGTCACCACTGCTCCGGCGCGTATGCCCGGCTCCACAGCGCGACCTGCATGATCACCGTCTTACGCCAGGCCTCGTGCATCGCGTCGACCTCCTCTTCCGTTGCGCCCGTGGCCGCGAGAAACGGCCGGACCGTCGCGGTGATCGGATAGATCAGGGCGATCAGGTGCCGCAACGGAACCGACGCCGTCGAGCGCGCCGCGTCGGCGCGGTTCTTCGCGGCCGCGGTGTGCCGTCGGCCGAGCTCGTCGGCGTAGGCGAGCCAACGCGCGTCGTACGGCCGGTTGCAGGTGTCCACAATCCACTGTCCGAACCGGACACGTACGCGGGCGAGGTAGTCCTGGAGCGGCTTGCCGTCCTCGTCGGCGAAGTGGGCCAGGAGATGCGGGTTCGCGCCGACGAACCCGTACCAGACGTCGAGCACGTCCTCGACCTGGCCGGCGAGCACCTCGCCCGCCCTACGCAATGCCGCCTCGTCCTCCTCGCCGAACAGCACGCTCGCACGCAGCTCGGCCAGGTCGGCCTCGGTGACCGGCGACGCTGGCAGGGCCGGTTCGTCGTAGATGTATCCGGGGATCATGGTGTTCGTCATGCCGCCTCCGATCCATAGGATTCCTATGCATCTGGACGATAGTCAAGAGATGGATCACACTCGATGTGGCGGATCCACAGTCCATATGGCGCGCACTGTGGGTCCGCCACGTGGTGAGCCCGCATCGGGGTCCCGCGGTCAGGCATCGCCGTCCAGCACGTCGCCGTCGCCGGCGCGGGCCGTCGTAGAGGTTGTCGTCGACGCAGTGTCCGTGCCGCGGTCCTCCGCCTCGCCCTCGTCGTTCCTGAACCGCCAGAACGACACCATGGTGTTGTTGCCGGCGATCAGGTTGTCGTCGCTGCCCACGGCGGCGTACACGCCGTGGATGCAGCCAGGACATCCGTCGTCGTTCTGCGGGTTACGGAAGACGTCGTTCGACAAGGTGTTGTTCGAGGACGCCCTGAGGTGCGACGCGCCGTAGCCGTCGGCTGCCTCGACCTGGCTGCCGTCGAAGGTCGGCCGTTCCGGTGCCGGTGGACACAAAGGACAGTCGATCCCGCGGTACGAGCACCGCCAGCAGCGGGCCGTACCCGGTGCGACGGCCGCGGCGCCGCGGCCAGCTGATGTTCACGATCAGCTCCTCACGCGCCCGACTGTCTACTGTGGATAGTTGCGGCGCGGCACCACGGCCGTCATGGCGCGGTGCTCTCCTCGGTGCAGTAGTCGCCCTCGGCGGGTGATCCCTCGTAGACGACATCGATGATCTTGTCCACACCGGTTCTCGCGAGCTCCACGAAGACCTTGCCGGACTCACCGAGCTGCTCGTGGCCGTACAGTCCGGCCGTCGCCACGATCATGTCGCCGGTGACCATGACCATGTCGCGACCCCAGGTGCACCAGATCCGGCCGCCGTAGCTGCCGTGCTCGACCTCCTGTACCACCTCGAAATCGGTGTCGGACGGCGGATAGGCGGCGTCGCGCGTGAGTCGACGGCTCACCTCGTGGAAGTCGTCGCCGTCGCGGAGGTACTCGTAGGTCCAGCCCCAGACCACCTCGCCGCCGCCCTTGGGCTGGTAGCGAATCAGCTCGTGGCGGCGGCCGTCGCCGGCCTGGTAGGTGAACTCCGTGCCGTAGTAGGCGTCGGTGTCGACGTTGCCCGTGTACTCGCCGTTCTGCGGCTCGCCAGTGGCGTCGACCTTGAAGCTGTCCCACAGGATGCTCTGGATCGCGGCGTAGTCGGTCCGGAGGCGAGACCGCTGCTCGTCGCTTACGGCGATGGCCGGATACGCGGTGGTCGCCAGCAGCAATGCGACCGCGCCCGCCAGACACGTGCGAACCAACCTGGTCATTCCTTTCCTCTCCCTTGCATCTCGGGGACGAGCGTGGACCCTCGTGCCGGCTCGTCGGCGATGCCGGTGTCCGCCGTCAGGTCACGGTTCTTGGTCTCGGTCGCGACCAGCACCGCGATCAGCGTGAGCGTGGCGGCGAGGACCAGATACAGCGAGACGGGCAGTGCCGAGCCGAAGGTCGTGAGCAGGGCGAGCGAGATGATCGGCGCGAGACTGCCGGCGAAGACGGACGCGAGCTGGTAGCCGACCGACGCGCCGGTGTAGCGCACCCCGGTGCCGAACAGCTCGGCGAAGAACGCCGCCTGCGGGCCGTACATCGCCGCGTGGCAGATCAGCCCCACGGTGACCGCCAGCAGGATCCCCGCGGTGGACTTGGTGTCCAGCAGGAGAAAGAAGCCGAAGGCCCAGAACACCAGCCCGGCAGCGCCGGACAGGTAGACCGGTCTACGGCCGACCCGGTCGGACAGGGCACCGAACAGCGGAATCATGATCAGCTGGATCGCCGAGGCGATCAGCACCGCGGTCAGGGCGAGATCCTGGCCCAGCCCGAGGTACTTGGTGACGTAGGTGAGCACGAAGACGGTGAACACGTAGTAGGAGATGTTCTCCGCGACCCGCGCACCCATGGCCACCAGCACCTCCCTGCGGTAGCGCCGCACGACCCGCAGCACAGGTGCCGGCTGCCTGGTGCGCTCGATCTCGGCCCGTGCCTGCTGGAACACCGGGGACTCCGACAGCGACAGCCGGATCCACAGCCCGACGACCACCAGTGCGGCGCTGGCCAGGAACGGCACGCGCCAGCCCCAGCTGACGAACGCCGCGTCGGTGGTGACACCGGACATCAACGCGAGCGCACCGACCGCGAGCAGGTTCCCCGCGGGCACGCCGGCCTGGGGCCAGCTGGACCAGAACCCGCGGCGGCGGGAGTCCCCGTGCTCGGCGACCATCAGGACCGCACCGCCCCATTCGCCGCCCACCGCGAACCCCTGCAGCAGACGGCAGACGACCAGCAGGATCGGCGCCCACACGCCGATCGCGCCGTAGCCCGGCAGCAGACCGATGGCGAACGTACCGGCACCCATGATCAGCAGGCTGGCCACGAGCATTCGCTTACGGCCGATCCGGTCGCCGAAATGCCCGAACACCAGACCGCCGAGCGGGCGGGCGACGAACCCGACCGCGTAGGTCGCGAACGCGAGGATGACGCCGACGAGCGGATCGAACTCGGGGAAGAACAACTCGTTGAACACCAGCGCGGCCGCCGAGCCGAAAACGAAGAAGTCGTACCACTCGATGGTGGTGCCAACCATGCTCGCGACCACCACCTTGCGGATCGGGGAACGGTCCACTGTCGAGGAGGCGGCCATCATCAGGTCCTCTCGCGAAACTGGAAGTCGCTGAGAGTCTGTGAGCCGACCGCTGTGGGAACCATGTGTCACCGACCCACCGTGCTCGCGCATCACTGTGGATCCGCCACAGCCGACGCCGGACCTCCCCGGTCCGTCGGCCGGAGCCGCGGCGGCGCCGTCGCTGTCCTCAAAGGACAACGGCGGTTCGCCGGTAGACGAGCCCCTTCACCCGCGCCGAGAGCCCAAACACCGCGCGCCCCCGAACCCCACGGTCACGCGGTCGGAGGGGCCCTGCTGGTGTGGCTACCGGGGTTCCGCGTCAGGCGACGACAGCGGTTCCGTCCGGCTCAATACGGCCAGCTCGGTGAACCTCGCCAGGCCCAGCTCCGGAGTGTTGACGTCAACGGTCTCGGCATAGCGGGACAGGTAAGTCTCGTGCCAGAGTACAGCTTCTCCATGCTGTCCCAGTACTGGATCAGCGTGGGATTCCGGCCCTCCCACATCAGGCGATGTCCGAGCAAGCCGGACTCCTCCGCCTCCGACAGCTCACGCAACATCTTTGACATGGCCCGGAACGGGGCCACCACAGGTCCGGTCGCCAGGGCTTGCTGATGGTCATGCCGATCAGGAAGACCACGAGTTCGCCGCCGTGCTGGTGAGTCATCCGCCCGCGTATGACCTTCGCCATCAGGACCTCGAGTGCGCGGCTGCCAGGTCGCCACGTTACAACCAGGCGGCGGCGCGGTCCGCTCATGCCGATGGCGGTCGAGGATCGTCGCGCTCATGGCGTCATCCTCGCTGCCCTGTCGAGGCGCTCGGAGATCACGCCGGCTTGCGGCGTGCCGACCTCGGTGTGCAGCTCCAGTGCCCGCCGCCAGTGCTCCGTAGCCGAGGTGATATCGCCCTCGGCCAGCTGGCACTGTGCTATTCCGTCGTAGGCTTGCGCCTGGTGATAACGGTCTTCCAGCTCCTCGGCGAGTGACAACGCCTCCCGGTGGGTGGACAGCGCGGCGGCGGGCCGGCCCATGCTGTGCAGCAGGGTGCCGAGGCCGTTGAGCCGCTGCAGTTCGAGTTCGCCGATGTCGCCCTGGCGGGCGAGGGTGAGCGCTTTCTCGTAGTGCTCGAGCGCCTCGTCGTAGCGGCGCAGCCGGCCGAGACCGGAGCCGAGGCAGCACAATGCCTCGATCTCGCCGACCGCATAGCCAACTTCGCGGCTGATATCGACGTAGCGCCGGTAGCAGGCGACGGCTTCGTCGTAGCGGCTCTCCGCTTCGTAGACCAATCCGAGGTTGCCGGTGATCTGCCCCTCGCCGGCCCGGTCGCCGATCTCACGCGTGATCGCGAGGGCCTGCTCGAGCCGGCGCTTCGCTTCCTCGGTTCTCCCGATCAGCCGGCACATGATGCCGACATTGCCCAGTGCCCTGGCCTCCCCTGCCCGCTCGCCCGTCGCCTCGAATACCCGCAACGAATGCCGGTGGCAACTGAGCGCCTCCTGGTAGTCGCCCAGCCGGTGATAGCTGTTGCCCAGGTTGTTCAGTACCCGTGCCCAGTTGCTTCGATCGCCCATCCGATCGAACATCTCGAGTGCTCGCTTGAAGTGGGTGACGCTTTCCGCGTGCCGGTCGGTCCGCACGCACGCCGCCCCCAGGTTCCGGCGTGCGTGGGCCACGGTGAGTTCATCGCTCGATCGGATGGCGATGCCATGGAGCAACTCCGCGTCGCCGTAGTGCGCCGAGTCGTGCAGGTACCGGCTCAGCAGCAGGGACAGTGTCGCGGCGTGCTCGGTCCAGCCGGACTCGTCGGCGTGT
The DNA here is from genome assembly GCF_050699935.1 of Actinophytocola sp. Lineage (NCBI taxonomy): Bacteria > Bacillati > Actinomycetota > Actinomycetes > Pseudonocardiales > Pseudonocardiaceae > Actinophytocola > Actinophytocola sp. Next base: position 16,714 of record NZ_JBOHGB010000109.1, on the reverse strand, counting down.
ATGGCGCTGGCCAGCAGGTTCGGCCGCTCGGCGTCCAGCCAGACGATCGCCGCCGCTCGCTGGGTGAACTCCGGCGGTGGCGTATCCGTTGCGGACACGTCGGGCCGGCGCTCCCGCTCGTGGGGTGCGTAGTGATCCATCGCCACCGCCGCGGCATGCCGGTAGTAGGCGAACAACCTACGCAGCGCCGCCACCCTGGCCGACTCCGCGTCCACATCGCGCGCCACGCTGGCGGCGAACACCCGTACGAGGTCATGCAGGCCGAACCGGTCGACCTCGCGCCGTTGGACCAGGTTGTCCGCCACCAGCGAGTCCAGCCACCCGGCTGCCCGGGCGTGGTCGGTGCCGGCAAGCGCGGCGCACGCGCGGGAGTCGATGTCGCGGCCGGGGTGGATGGCCAGCAGTCGCAGCAGCGACCGCGACTCATCCGGAAGATCCTCATAGGACAGTCCGATCGCCACCTCCATCTCGTCTTCGACCCGCAGGTTCTTCTTGCGTTCCACGAGCCGCGCAGCGTGATCACGTAGCGCCCAACCGGAACGACTCCGGATCTGGCTGGCCACCACTGCTAGCGCCAGCGGTAGATGGCCCACCAACTCGGCGATGCGGGACGCCGAGTCGGCGTCGGCGTCGACACTCTCCGCGCCCACCTGGCGGCGCAGCAGGTCCATCGACTCGTCCGGAGTGAACGCTTCGAGGCGGACCCGTCGCGCGCCCGCCAACCGCACCAGCCGCCGGCGGCTGGTGATCAGCACCAGGCAGCCCGGCGCGTTCGGCAGCAGCGGGCGAACCTGGTCCTCGGTCGCGGCGTTGTCCAGCACGATCACCGCGCGCCTTCCGGCGAGCAGCCTCCGGTACCGCGCCATCCTGCGGTCCAGGCTCAGCTGGTGCAGCTGGCCACCCGGCACCCCGAGCTGGCGAAGGAAGCCGTCCAGTACCGCCGAGGGGTCGGCTGGCGAACGTTGGACGTCGTACCCGCGCAGATCCGCCCACAGCCGCACCTCGCCAACCTGCCGGTGCCGAGCCAGCAGGTGCGCGACGCGAACAGCCAGCGTGGTCTTGCCGACGCCGGCCATGCCCTCGATCACCGAGATCACGGGCGCGTGTCCGGCAGCGTCCGTGCCGTCGACGGCCTCGAGCAGCCGGGCCACCTCGAGACCGCGACCGGTGAAGGTTGCCAGATCGCGAGGGAACGAGTCGGCGACGGTCACGACCGACCCGTCGCTTGCCGCGTTCGTCACGTCCCGCCAGGTCTGCCGCCACTCGGCCGCTTTGAGACTGTTTCCGAGCAGCGCGCCAGCGATGTCGACGAGCAGTTCGACGTCCAGCCGGCTGCGGCCGGGCTGCAGCGATCGATACACGGTGGAGTACGCCGGCAGTTCCACGACTCCGCGAGCCCGCCGCGCCCGGACCACTCGCCGATGCAGCTCTCGGTAGGGCAGCCCGGACCACACGCGTAGTTGCCGAAGGCGAGTGACCAGCTCATCGATTGTGCGCGCCCCGGTCGGAGCTGGCGGAAAGTCCGCTTGATCCACGTTGATCCAGGTTAGCGACAACGGCCGCGTGATCGCTCAGGATCACGCGTGCGCCCCCGGTGGTGCGTGGGATCGGCTGCCCGACTTGTCTTGAGTGAGTGGAGCAGGAGTATATGGTGCGCCCGCGTTTGAAGAGCGTCGCCTGGGAGCGGGACGGTGACGAGGTAAGGGTTGTCTACGACCTGCGGGATCAGTTCCTGCTCGCCGATCCGGACGGCACGGTGAGCACCCTGCTGGAACTGCTCACGGAGGGCGGCCGAACACCGGCCCAACTCGCCGCGGCGATCACCGAACGGGGAGCGCCGGTGCCGGTGCGGGACGTCGTCGACGCGGTCGACCTGCTCGACAGCCATGGGCTGGTCGAAGACGAAGACCGGCTCGGCCGGTTCGACGCGGAGTCGAGTGAGCGGTACTTCAGCAATCTCGCGTTCTTCGAGCCGTTCGCATCGATGGCACGAAGTCACGAGGATTTCCAGCAGACCCTCCGGGAGTCACACGTCCTGGTGCTCGGAACCGGTGGGCTGAACTCGAACACGATCCCGCATCTATGTGGGCTCGGGGTTGGCCGGCTCACCCTGCTCGACCGGGACAAGGTCGACACGCGCAACCTCGCCAGGCAGTACCTCTACCGATTCGCCGACATCGGCGCGCCCAAGGTCGAGTTAGCCGCTGACTGGGTCCGGGCGTTCGATCCATCGATCGGTGTCAAGGCCGTCCACGGCGAGGTAACCAGCCGGCGTGACGTGGTCGATTTGATCGATCAGTTCGCTCCTGATGCCGTCATGTCCGGCGTGGACAGCCCGATCGAGGTCGACGAGTGGGTCAACGCCGGCTGTGTGTCGCGTGGGGTGCCGTTCGTGCGTGGCGGCATGACCGTGACGATGGGCAGCGTGTGGTCGGTCGACCCGGGTAAGAGCGCCTGTCGTGCGTGCGCATACGAACTGAACGAGATGCCAGCTGATGAGCAGGCGGCATTTCGGATGTACACCGGGAAGCCAAGGATCAACCGGGGCATCGGGCCCATCGCCGGCCTACTCGGTGCGCTGTGCGCGTTCGAGATTCTTCGCTTCCTCACCAGGTTCGAGCCCCCCGCATACGCCGGAAAGCCGATGACGCTGGACTTCGCCGCCGGCTGCGCCACCCGCCAGGACGAATGGCAGCGATCTGCCTCCTGCGCGGTTTGTGGCGAATCTACTGATCGCTAGAGCTACGGAAGGGAGGTGATCAAATGAAGATCAAGGTCAAGCGCATCGAGAACACTCGCCTCACGTCGGTGCCGCCGCCGGGGGACTGCTGACGATTCCTGAGTGTAGTCGCGGCGCTCTGGCGGATCTCCGCAAGGGAATCGCCAGAGCGCCGCCCTTCTTCGCCTGGAGCCCGTTTGACCCAGAACATCGGTGAGGCATTGGCTGTCATGGTGCGCAGCCTCGTCGTGAGCCATGACGGGGACGACTACGTGCTGGGGCGCCCGGACCTCGGCGTCTACGTTTCGGTGCCCGAGCCGGGTGCCGTACTCATCGAGGAACTCCAGGATGGAGCGACCCTGTCCGAAGCGACCGCTCGCGCGAGCGCGGTCGCCGGCGCGGACGTGGACGGCGAGGACTTCCTGCACGACCTCAGCGAGTCGGGGCTGCTCGACACCGATGCCGCGGGCGTTGCGGATGATGCGGATGACAGGTCGACCGGGCGGCGGATCCGGTGGATCGAGGGCGTGCGCGAGCAGACCGCGAAACGGTTGTTCGGACGCGTGGCGTGGACGGCCTATATCCTGGCCGCTGCCCTGGCCGCGACCGTGCTCATTGCCCGCGCGGATCTGCGGCCGTCGTTTCAGGACTTCTGGTGGCTGCCCGACCCGATCCTGTCGATGCTCACGCTCTACCCGCTCGGGTTGGTTCTCGCGGCACTGCACGAGTCCTGGCACTGGCTGGCCGGGCGCGCGGTGGGTGTTCCCGCCGTCTTCCGGGTCAGCTACCGCAGCGCCTTCCTGGTCTTCGAAACCGACCTCACCCAGATCGTCGCCATCCCTCGGCGCAAGCGCTACAGCCCGTTCCTGGCCGGCATCGCGTTCGACTTCGTGGTGTTGACGGCGGTACTTCTGCTGCGCCTGTCCGACCGCGAGGGCCTGCTTGCCCTACCGAGTCCGGTCGACAGCCTGCTGGCCGCACTCGTCCTGCTCCAGATCCTCGTGATCGCCTGGCAGTTCTTCGCCGTGTTCATGCGAAGCGACATCTACGCCGTGCTGGCGAACGCTCTGCACTGCCACGACCTGTACCGCGCGACCTGGCTGACCACGAAGAAACGCCTGTGGCGCCTGAACGACCAGGAAGCGAACGAACTCGCAACCATCAGCGACCACGACCGGCACGTCGCACGCTACTTCGGCGTCGCCTACGTCGCAGGAATGCTTGCCGTCCTGTGGTTCCTGCTCACCTACGTCATCCCCTTCATGATCGAGGTCATTCGGTGGGTGGGCGGCAACCTGCTCGATCCCGACCCGACCTCCTGGTCGTTCTGGTCATCACTGGCCGCCGTGCTTCTCGTCGTGGGACAGCGAGTCGTGCCCCTCCTACTCGCCATCCGGGAACGACGGCTGCGCCGAGCACAGATCCTGCGGTGACGAGGCTCCAGCTTGGCCCAGCACCAATTCTTGGTCATCTCACCGCCGTGCACTTCTTGGTAGAGCAGCGACAGCGTCTGCGAGCGAAGAAGCGCCGGGGCCAGGAGCTGGTGTTCGCCGTCGATCACGGTCTGGTCGTGAGCCAGGCGAATGGCCACGTCCGGACCGATCACGTACTTGGTCATGGGAGATCGGCTCCTCTGCGCCATCAACACCGGTAGCCGGCGGTGCCGCGCAGCGCATGCACGGGGTAGCCCAGCTCGCGCGGCCGGTCCACGACGCGGCGCCCACGGTTCGGGCGGTCACTCCGAGCCCAGCGGCCAGCTCGGCCCCGGACCAGTCGCGATGGATCTGCAGCAGCGACAGCACCTTCAGCAGCCGCGCCGAGGTCTGCAGCGGGTCGGCTACGGCCGTCGCCGCCGCAGTCCTGCCAATCGCGATGGCCGCCGGCCCCGATCGCGGGATCCGCCCGCCCACCCCGCCGGCGGCGCGGTCGTCAGTCCAGATGCGCGAGGCGCTGACAGGGCTTCGACGGCCGTCCCATGGTCGTGCACATCCGGCGGAGCAGGTGATCCGCTCGCGCGTTGTACGAGCTGTGCGTCGCGGCGACACAGCCCCTGTTCGGGCTGGTGGCCGGTCGTTGGCAGCTCAGCGGGAAGAACACCGGGTACATGTACTGGTCGAACTCCCCCGCCCGCACGCCGGCGAGGTGCGTGCCCAGCAGCTGCTCGCGGCGGTCGGGGGTCGCGTGGATCCAGCGCAGGCCCTCGGTGTGGTCCTTCTGCGGATCGTTGCGGATGTGCATCAGCACCGGCAGGCCGTGGTGGCGCTGCTTGATCCGCCGCGCCAGGTCCGCCGCCTTGCCGACCCCGCCGAGGTTGGTGACGGAGACGAAGTCGGCGTGGTCGGGGATGTTGTCCGCACCCCAGGTGTTTCCGCCGACGAACATGTGGTGCCCGCGGATCCAACGCATGCCGGCCCGCATGTTGTCGGCCTTGCCCGCTTTCCACGGCTTCGTGAAGAAGTCGAAGAACCAGCCGTGCGGTTGCAGGTTCTGCTGGAGGTGGCGCAGCCGGTCCGGGAGACTCGTGCCGCGGCCGTCGTAGTAGTCCTCCGCGTTCAGCACGACGTCGAACCGGGTTTCGGGCAGGCAGGTCTTCACCCCGGCGAATATCTCGATCTGTTCCGCGGTGACCGGCTCGGTACCGTTGAGCCGGATGAGTCCGGAGACGTAGGTCGGCTTCAGGGGCCGCAGCGTCTCGCACAGGTACTGGACCTTCTCCGGCGGGCTGGCCTGCGCGATCGCGTCGATCGTCCAGTGGTCGTGCTGGAACATTCGCGTCAACACCACCCGGTCCATGCCGGGGAGCCGCGCGGATGGTCGCCCGGCCGCGACGAGGTCCGGTCCACCGGTGTCGTCGTTCTGTGCGTCGTTCTGTGCGCTCGGCGTGTGGTGGCGGGTCTGCTGCGTCCCGGCCGGCTGCGCCCCCGCCGGTGTGCCGGGTACCGCGCATCCGGTGAACACGATGCTCGGCACGAGGGCGATCGTGGCCAGGATCCGCGTGCCTCTCCGGGTTGCCGCCGTCATCGGGCTCCTCCCTGCGACGCGGACGCGCAGCGCGTTCCCGGGTGCCACGTCGTCTTCGTGGCCAGTGCGGCGATGGCGAGTCCCGCCATGACCAGCAGGTAGGGACCGACCTCGACGCCCGCGCTGAAGGGGGATGCCTGCGCAGCGACGTGGATCTCGATGATCGTCCACAGTGCGATCGCGGCGATCCCGACGCCGGACAGCGCACAGAGGAAGACCGCACCTCCGGAGAGCGGGTCGCCGATTCTCCCGAGCAGCACGCCGAGGAGAACCGCGGCGCACAGCGTCAGCGATATCCAGCCGCGCGAGCCGTTCAGCTCGGTTCCGTCAACCGACCCGAGGAACGGCACGCCCGCCCACGGCAGGAATGTGCAGACTCCCCCTATGGCGGCGCTGACGGCCACCGCCGTTCGTTGTACGTGCATGATTCCCTCCATATTTCGTCAAATGCGGCAGGCCGCACTGCGTCAAGTCTCGACGAAATACACGGAGGGTGAAATCGGAAGGGTTTCCCAATCGCCTCAGGTTGCCCAGATGCAGCCGAGGAACTCACTGCCGGCCGGCGGTCCGATACCTGGCTGCGGCGAGTTCGGCGTCAGGCGGATCGTGTACTTGCGGACGGTCTCGCCAGTACTGTTGTCCACGTACATCACCTGGTACAGCGGCACGAGGTTGTCCGCGGGATCACCGTCGCCACCGCCGGGAAGCTGGGCGCAGTTGGCGAGCACGGTGGGCCCGGGCGACACGCTCCATTCCTGGTACACCGGGGCGGAACTTCTGCTGTAGAACCGATTCTGCGTAAAGCCCTTGCAAGCCTGCCGCGTACCGGTGCAGTAATGCTCGTACAGCGGGATCGTACCGGCGTAGGGCGGTGTGCCGGCCGGATATGCGAGACCCATGTCCCATTTCTCGTTGCCGAATTCCACGTTGCAGCCATTGGCCAGCATGCGGAAGACGAAGTCGCCGTTGGACTTCCGGCACAGCGCGTGATAGGCGGGCGTGATCCCCGGGTAGTGGATCGTCACGGTGCCACCGGGATCCAACTTCGCGCCCGCGCCGGGTTGTTGGCCGGTGACGACGACCCGGCTCGCCGGCGGTGCGTCCGCGCGCGGGTCGCAGGTGTAGGAATAGGGCTCGGCGGCAAGGATCGCGCACGCGTTCTCGGGTGTCTGCCCGAAGACGTCCGGTACTCCCTGGCTGGGCGCGACGACCGTCAACGTGACGGGTCGACGCGTGCTCACCGTGCCACCCGGAGCCGGCACCTGCTCGTAGACGGTCCCCGCCGGTTTCCCCGTCTGCGCCTCGGTCCTGCCCACGACCGTCCGGCAGTCCACGGCCTGGTGGTAGGACCGCCTGATCGTCGCGCAGGCCTTCGTGCCGACCCGACCGAGGTAGCTCTCCATCCGCGCCTTGTCGAAGTAGACGACGGTCACCTCGCCGCCGGGCGGGATCTCACCGCCGCCACCGGGGTCCTGCGACGTGACCAGGTCCAGATCCGACGGTCGCGGCGCGACGCCGTCGCGCGCCTGACGGCGGCAGTCCAGCCCGGTGCTCTCGATCTGTACGCAGGCGTCGTCGGAGTACTGGCCGACGACATCGGGGACCGCCGCCGGGCCGTAATGGCGCGTCGTGACCGTGCTTCCCTTGGGGACCCGGGTTCCGGCGGTCGGCTCGGTCGGATCGTCGGTCACCGTGCCCGGTTCACCGCCGTCCCCGACCGGCACGGGTTGGCAGAGGAGGCCGGCCGCCCCCAGCTGAGCGCACGCGGTCTCGACGTCCGTGCCCGGTTCGATGCGCGGCACCTCGACCTGTGACACGGGCCCGGACGGCGGCGCGGCCCCTGGGTCGGGGCGCTGCGGCGGACCGTGCTCGGTCGGGTCCTCCTCCGGTTCGTCCTTCGGTTCGTCCGGTGGGCCGTGCGTGTCGGTCAGGCCGGGTTGGTCGCCCTTGTCGACGAGCTGGTCGTCATCGCCGTCGGTGACGACCACGGCCCGGCGGTCGAACTGGTCGTTCGCCCACACCCGCCCGGCGCGGACCTCCAGCGAGAAGGTGTTTGACCTGCCCGGGACTTCGATGTCGTCCAGGCTTTCCCCGGTGGCGATGTTCACCACGTGGAGGACATGGTCGCCATAGTCCGGCACGTACGCGAACCCGTGTGCCTGCACCGGCTCGCCGAGCTCGCGCCCGCGGACGCCGGCCGTCCTGGTGTCGCCGGTTCGGATGTCGGTCGCGACCAGCTCGCCCGAGTCGAGAGCCAGCACGAGCACCCACGGGCCGGGGCCCTTGGCGGAGCCGACGAGCACCTGCTCGTGGGGCACCCGCGTCTCGGTGACGCGCGCGGGCGGGTCGGTCGCCAGGTTCAGCAGCTCGCCGTCGCCGGTGAGGCCGACCGGCCGCTCGTCGGCCACCGTGAGGTGCTCGATCCGCAGGTCGCCGGGAACCGTGCGGCGCACGGCGTCGCCCACGACGTGGGTCACCGCATGGTCCTCGGTGAGCACCCAGACACCCTCGACGGCGTCCGGCACGATCTGGCCGGCGGACCTCGTCGGGAGCTCCACCGGCGCGCCCCGCCGGCTGTCGGCGTCGAGCTGGAACACCCGGTTGCCGTCGACGACGTACGCGCCGTCCGCGGCGGCCACCACGCTCGCGTCCCCGTCGTCGAACTCGACCTCAGGCCCCGGTTCCATGATCGACGCGTCGATCTTCCGTGCCCGCTTCCGGACGTTGTCGACCACGTAGACCTGACCGTCGGGCAGCGTCACGACCTCGAGGTCGCGCTTGTCGGGGGCCAGATCCAGGGCCTCGGCCTCGATGCTGCGGGACTCGGCGTTGACGAGGGCGAGCCCGGTTCCCTTTGTCACGAACGCGACCGCGTCGTCGAGCAACGGCCGGGACACCGTGTAGCCGGCGCCGATCGTGGCGGCCAGCACGCCGGCCAGCAGCGCGCACGCCAGAAGCATGCTTCCCGCACGGCCGCGCGATGAGACCCGCCGCAGAATGCGATCCGCCGCCGATGTCACAGCCGCCCCTCCCGACCCGAGCTGGTTGCCAGGCGCAGGGTACCGACCGGAACCCGCGCGTGGTAATGGGAAGGGCTCCCCGAGTAGCCGGGCGTCTGCCACGATGTCACGGTGGAGGACCCGGGGTACGCGCCACCGCCGGTGACCGTGCGAGCGGGTGACACGACGTACGAGCTCCGGGCCCCGGACGGTGAGTTCACCTTCGGGCGTGCGGAAGGCTGCACCGTCTCCCTCGATGCCGAGGACGTCGGCATCTCCCGGCTGGCCGGCTCCATCGACGCCGACGGGGGTGTGTGGTGGGTGACCAACCTGAGCACCCGCCGCCCGCTGTCGGTGATCGACGAGATCGGCTTTCGCAAGGTGCTGGCGCCGAAGCAGCGGTATGCCCTGGAGGGGCGCGTACGCGTCGTGGTCGACGGCCGCGAAGGCAGTCACGAGCTGGAGATCGTCGGGCCGGCCCGCGCGGAGGCGCCCACCGGTACGACGGTGCCCGGCCGGCCGACCGCCGTCGGCGCGGATGTGCTGATCCGGCAGGACGATCGCATGGCGCTGGTCGCGCTGTTCGCCGGCTTCCTGGAGGAAGGGCCGCGCTACGACCCGCACCCGAAGGAGTACGGCGCGGCGGCCGCGCGGCTGGGCTGGCCGAGATCCACCCTCGTCAAACGGATCGAGTACCTGCGCACCCGGCTCGACAAGGCGGGGGTGCCGAACATGATGGGCTGGAAGGCACTGACCAACCTCGCCGAGTACGTGCTCGCCGCCAAGATCATCACCAAGGACGACCTCCGTCTGCTCCATCGCGACCACTAGAGGGCCGGGCGCGCGCTTGGGGAGGGCTTCCGATTCCGCTAGTGCCGCACGGTTTCCTACCGTGACCACGTCCGCAGGGCCACGGGCCGGGGGTGGGGATGGAACTGGAGTTGGTGTGCGAGGCACTCGACGGCGCGCGCACGGCGGTGTTCGTCCGCGCCGCCGACGGGGCGCGAGTCGGGCAGCTTCGACGTGCGCTGCGGACCTACCTCGGTGCCGACGAGGACGGCCCGCTCTACGCCGGGTTCGCACCGCTGCCCGACACGGCGCCGCTCGCCACGCCGGGCCTCGTGCACGGGGCCGCGCTGGTGCACGGGGCCGCCGTCGGACTCGGTCATCCCGTCCGGCCGGTGACGTCGGGGGACGCGCCGCTGGTCGACTCCGGCGAACGTGAGGTGGCGGTGGTGGGCGGGTTGCACGCCGGGACGAGCGTGCCGCTTCGGCCCGGCGCACGGCTGTGCCTCGGCCGGCGCCGCGACGCCGACCTGGTCCTCGCCGACCCGGAGACGAGCCGCGAGCACGCATGGGTGTCCATGGACCACACCGGCCAGGTGCGGGTGCGCGACGCCGGATCGCGCAACGGGGTGCGCCTGCGCGGGCGGCGGCTCGTGGACGGCACCGCGATCCACGACGGCGACACGCTCGGCCTGGGCGAGACGGCGGTGGCGGTTCGGGCGCGGGTGGTGGCCGACGCCGACACCTCGTTCGACGGCAACGGTGCCGCGCGGTTCCACCGTCCACATCGGACCTTGCTGGGTGATCCGCCGGACCCGGCCGCCGTCGTGGCGCTGGGGTGTGGCCCGTCGGCGCGGTTGTGGCAGCGGCGGCGGGACGACCCGGACTTCCTGCGCACCCGGCTCGGTCTAGCCGACCGGCCGGGTGCGCGGGATCTGCCGGTCACGGTCGAGTTGGCCGACGAGGTGCTGGGCATCGCCGCGACGCCGCGCCCCGCGCTGCTCGCCGCCGCCCGCGCCGTGGTGGCCCAGGTCGCCGTCCTGCACGCCCCGGACGACGTGCGGATCGTCGTGATCAGCCGGCCGGACGGTGCGCGGGACTGGGCATGGGCGAGCTGGCTGCCGCACACCAGGCCGGCCGCCGGAGTCGACGCCCGGCGCGCCTTCGGCACGGACGGCGAGCAGGCCCGCGCCCGCCTGGCCGAGCTGCGCGCGCTGGTCCGGGAACGGGCGGCCGGGCGGGGTGTCGGGCGCGGTGTCGAGGGCTCCGTGCTGCTGGTGCTCGACGGAACCCGTCACCTGCGCGGGCTTCCGGAGCTGGCCGACCTGCTCGCGGCAGGGCCCACGGCCGGGATCCACGCGCTGTGCCTGGACCCGGACCCGGCCGCACTGCCCGACGCGTGCCGGTCCACCCTGGTCACCTGCACGCCGCTCGGTACCAGGGCCGTCCTGCGCCGCCACGGCGCGGCACCGGAACCCGACGTGCTGGTCGACGGGCTGGCCCTGCCCGAGGCGACCCGGTTGGCCAGGGCTATGGCGCCCCTTCGGCTGTCGCACACCGCCTCCGCGGCGGAGTCGGTCCGGTTCACCGAGCTCGTCGAGCTGCCGCTGTCGGGCGTCGCCGCGTCGGACGCGGACCTGGTCGAGCGACGCTGGGCCACCGGGCGATGCTCGCCCGTGGTGCTCGGGGCCGGGGCGGACGGGCTGGTGGTCGCGGACCTGCGCGCGGACGGCCCGCACGTGCTGATCGCCGGTGCGGAGGGTGCCGGCAAGTCCGGCTTGCTCGCGACGATCGTGGGCTCGCTGGCGCTGGCCGACTCGGCCGATGCGCTGACGTTCTTTCTGTTCGGCCACAAGGAAAGCGCGGCGCTGACGGCGTGCGCGCGACTGCCGCACTGCGCCGGTGTGGCCGTCGGCCGCCAGGCCGCGCGCGGCCTGGCGCCGCTGTCGGCCGAGCTGAGCCGCCGCGCGGAGCTGCTGGCCGGCCGGGACGCCACCGACATCGACGACTACCGATCCCGCACCGGTGTCCTGCTGCCGAGGCTCGTGGTCGTCGTCGACGATCTCGACTCCTTGATCGACGAGATCCCGGAGTTCCTCCCCGGCGTAGCCGGCATCGGCATGCGCGGTCGCCAGCTCGGCGTGCACCTGGTGCTGACCGCGCGACGGCCCGCCGAGGTGCTGACCGCCGACCTGCGGGCCACCACCGGGGTGCGGATCTGCCTGCGGGTGCGGGCGGAGAGCGAGTCACGCGAGGTGCTCGACGCACCGGATGCGGCCCACATTCCGCCGCGCCGCGTGGGCCGGGCCGTACTGCGAACCCCGGGCACCGGGCCGACCACGTTCCACGTGGCTCGGATCGACTGGCCACGCCACAGCAGAACTCCCGGCACCGACGAGGTGCTCGTGCGGGCACGCGTGGTGTCCGAGCTGGGCCGGCCGCGGGCCGGCGCGACGAGCGACGACACCGACCTGTCGGCACTCGCCGCCGCGATCCGCGTGGCCACCGGCCGGGCGGACGCCAACTCCGTGCGGGTGACGGCCGGAGCCGGCGCATGACCGCCGAGCCCGCCACCGTGCACCTGGAGGCCACGTTCTCGCACGGTTTGCCCGGCCACCGGCTACCGTGTGTCGCTGCGTCGCCTCACGACGGCACGGCTCTGGGTGGATCGGGAGACATCGTGGGTCAGCAGTCCAGCCTCGGCGACCTCGCGGGCTTCCTGTTCCGCGACGCACCGCGGGTCGACCCGCATGGCTGGCTGGGCCCGCTGACCGCGTCCGCGCCGGCCGTGCGCGCAGCGGACGGGCAGGCGGCCACGGCGCACGTGGTGCTCGGCGAGACCGACCGGCCGGCACGCAAGCGTTTTCACACCGAGGCGACCCGGACGCGGGCCACGCTGGCCGGGTCGAGCAGCCCGTTCGTGGTGCGGCTGCTCGATCACGCGGTCGACGACGAGGGCCGGCCGGTGCTGTTCACCGGTCCGTTCGGCCCGAGCCTGGCCGGCGAGCTCGCCGCGCGCGGGCCGCTTTCCGTCGACCGGACGCTGGCCGCCGCCGCGGACGCCGCGGCCGGTCTGGCCGCGCTGCACGAGGCCGGCGAGCCGCACCGCGCGCTCAGCCCCCGGGCGCTGCTTCGCGAACCGGACGAGCGGGTGCGGCTGACCATCCCCGCCCTGCCGATGCTGGCCGAGCTGGTCGCGGCGGACGACGGGACGGGACACGAGCCGCCCGAGGTGCTCGCCGGGAGCGACTGGACGGTCGCCGCCGACGTGTACGCGTTCGCGTCGACACTGTGGACACTGCTCGCAGGCAGCACCGCCGGCGCACCGGAACGGCTGGCGCGACAGCGGCCGGCGATGCCCCGCACGGACGTGCCGGTCGCCGTGCTGTCCGCGCTGACCGAGGCGATGACCGCCGACCCGGCCGCCCGCCCGGCCGGGGCGCTCGAGCTCGCGGCGGCGCTGACCGACCATGCTGGTAGGTCACCCGTGCCGCCGTCCCGGCAGGAGACCGTGTCGCCGGACGGGCCGGACATCGCCGAGGGCAGGCCGCTGGGCAGCGCGTACTGGCTGGACGATCCGCCGCTCGGCCGGGGCAGCACCGGCACCGTGTACCGGGCCCGGCGGCGCGCGGACGGTATGGAGTTCGCGGCGAAGCTGCTGCACCCGGAGCTGGCCGGGGACCGCCGGGCGGTGGCCCGGTTCCTCGGCGAGCGGGACGTCCTGCTGCGGCTGGACCATCCGCATCTCGTCAAGGTCCACGACCTCGTCGTCGAGGGCGGCGAGATGGCGATCGTGATGGATCTCGTCGACGGGGCGGACCTCCGCCAGGTGGTCGCGCGGGCGTCGCTCGCCAGGGCCGACGGGATCCGGCTGCTGGGCCAGGTGGCCGGGGCGCTGGCGGCGATGCACGCGGCGGGCATCATCCACCGGGATGTCAAGCCGGAGAACGTGTTGGTGACCGGCAGCGGACCGGATGCCACCGCGCGACTCACCGACTTCGGGCTCGCCAAGATGCGCGACCGGCCGACGATCACCCGGCGGTCCGCGCTGCTCGGCACCCTGGCATACGTGGCTCCCGAGCTCGCGACGGACCGGCCGCCCACCGCCGCGTGCGACGTCTACTCGTTGGGCGTGACCTGCTACGAGCTTCTCGCCGGGCATCGCCCGTTCCGTGCGGACAGCGAGCTCGCGCTGCTGCGGGAGCACTTCAGCGTGCCACCGCGGCGCCCGCGGGACGTCTCCGACCGGGAGTGGGCGCTGCTGTCGGCCTGCCTCGCCAAGGACCCCGCCGCCCGGCCGGCAGCCGGGCAGGTGGCCGAGGCACTCGCGACGCTGACCGCCCCCGGCGCCCCGTTCGAGCCCACCGCGTCCGTCCGGATGCCCACCCAGCAGGTGCGGTTGCCGTCGCCGGCCCCGGAGACGAACCCGACCGGGTCGACGCCGACCGACGCCGACATCTTGCAGTCCACAATGGACGGCACGCGGGCGCCGCTGCCCGACGCCCGGGTGCCTGCCGGGACCGGCCGCCGGTGGTGGCCCCTGGTGACCGCCACCGCGGCCACCGCCGTCATCGGTACCGCCATCGGCGTGTGGCTGGCCGCCGGGCAGCAGGGTGGCGACGGTGACGACGCCGGCCTGCCCGAATACCGGTCGATCCCGGTCGAGGCGACCTTCGAGGCCGACGGCGCGGTCCGGCTGCGCTGGTCACCCGGCGTCGAGGAGCAGCCCGGTTTCCAGGCCTACGCGATCCTTCGCGGCCGCGAACCGCTCGACGAGCTGTCGGCCGGCAACTCGTCCTACCTCGACGAGGACCCGGGCGAGGCCCCCTGCTACACCGTGATCGCGCTCGGCGTGCCCCAGCCGGACTCCGGACCGGCTCCGTCGGCTTCCTGCCCGAACCGTTAGGACCCACCGTGACAACACTTCGACCGCAGCAGGACTCCGTGGCCCCGGCCGAACGCGCCGGCCAGTTCCGGCAGGTGCACGACCTGGTGGTGCGGGAGATAGACCAGGTCATCAGGGGCAAGAGTGACGTCGTACGGCTCGCGCTGGCCTGCCTGTTCGCCGGCGGCCACCTGGTCGTCGAGGACGTGCCGGGCACCGGCAAGACCTCGTTGGCGAAGGCGCTGGCCACCACCATCGCCGGTAGCTGGCAACGCGTCCAGTTCACGCCCGACCTGCTGCCGTCGGACATCACCGGAGTGTCCATCTGGGACCAGGACACCAAGGAGTTCCGCTTCCGGCCGGGACCGGTGTTCGCCAATGTCGTGCTGGCCGACGAGATCAACCGGGCCAGCCCGAAGACCCAGTCCGCGCTGCTCGAGGTGATGGAGGAGCGACAGGTCACAGTGGACGGTGTCGGCCATCCGGTGCCGTCGCCGTTCCTCGTGGTGGCCACTCAGAACCCGATCGACCTCGAGGGCACCTACCAGCTGCCCGAGGCGCAGCTGGACCGGTTCCTGATGCGGCTCGCGATCGGCCACCCGGATCTCGAGGTGGAAGCCGAGATCCTCGACGGCCGCGCGATCGCCGGCCCGCCCATCCCCCGGCAGGTGACCACGCTCGAGCAGGTCGCTTCACTGCAGCGGATCGCCGCCACCGTCCACACCGCACCGGAGATCACCCGGTACATCGCGTCGCTGGCCAAGGCGACCAGGGAGCACGAGCTGCTGCGGCTGGGCGTCAGTACCCGGGGCAGCCTCGCGTTGATGCGCGCCGCGCAGGCGTTCGCCGCCGGAGACGGGCGGCACTACGTCGTGCCCGACGACGTGAAGACGGTGGCGGGCCCGGTACTCACCCACCGGTTGATGCTCACCGCGCGGGCGGAGGTCCGCGGCACCACGTCCGCCGAGGTGCTGGCCGAGGTGATCGGCTCGGTGCCCGTACCGGTGGTCTCGGGCCGCGGATGAGCGCGCCGCGGGGTGGCGCGCTGCCGGGTCCGTTCACGGCGGCCGGTTGGTCGCTGCTCGTGGGCTGCCTGGTCGGGTACCCGGCCGGGGTCGTGCTCGGCTACCGGCTACTGATCATGCTGGCGATCGGCGGGCTGGCCCTGCTGGTGCTCGCCGGGGCGCTCGTGGTGGTCCGGCCCAGGGTGGCGCTGCACCGCACGGTGCGGCCGGACCGGGTGACGGTCGGCGAGCCGAGTTGGGGCAAGCTGGTGGCGCGCAACCAATCCCGCTGGCCGGCGCCGAGCTTCCTCGCCGTCGACCGAGTCGGCGAGCACCGGGTCGAGCTCGCCGTGCCGCTGATCGCCGGCGCGGGCCGGCGCACCCTGCGTTACCCGATCCGCGCCCAGCGGCGTGGCCGGCTGCCGCTCGGTCCGCTCACCGTCGAGCGGCGGGACCCGCTCGGGCTGTGCTGCCGGGCGCAGCGGCTCGCCGACGAGCTGACCCTGTGGGTGTATCCGGTGGTGCATCCGGCGCGACCGCTGCCGGTCGGCACGGTGCCCGACTTCGAGGGCCGGCGGGCCCAGACCCGCGGCGGCACGGTGACCTTCTCGTCCCTGCGCGAGTACGAGCGCGGCGACGACCCGCGCCGGATCCACTGGAGGACCACCGCACGCACCGGCGTGCTGATGGTGCGCGAGCAGGTGGACACCACCGAGCCGAACACCACGGTCGTGCTGGACACGCGCCGAACCGCGCTGCCGCCGGACGGCTTCGAGCACGCCGCCGAGGTCGCCGCGTCGGTGGCGCAGGCCGCCGTGTACGCGGGCCGCCCGGCGACCCTGCTGCTGCCCGGCGAGGTGGCGGGCGCCGGCACGGCACCGCTGCTGGACCGGCTGGCCATGGTCGAGCAGCACGACGAGACGACCGAGACGCTGCTCGTGACCGTCGAGCGCGCCACCGCGGGCGGCGCGCTCGTGGTGATCACCGGCGCCCGCGAGCCGGCACTGGTGGCCCGGCTCGGTGCGCAGCGGCGCCGGTTCTCCCCGGTCGTCGTGGTGACCGTTACCGCGCCCGGCGACCCGGCGGTGCCGCTGCATCGCCGCCCCGGGATGGCGGTGCTGGCCGCGCCCACCGGCGCCGACGCTGTGGCGGCGTGGGACCGCATGGTGCTGGGCGACGGCGGATGAGCGCGACCACCGCCGCATCGGTACGGATCGTGGCGTCCGCCGCGCTGGCCGCCCTGGCCGGCCTGTCCTTCGCCCCGGCGTTCGGCGGGCCCGGCGCGGACCTGGTGCTCGCC
>NZ_JBOHGB010000108.1:0-23867 GCF_050699935.1 Actinophytocola sp. | reverse complement strand
GGCTCCCACCCCGGCAACAACCGCCACTCCGGATCAGCCAACTCCACCGACACCACCCCAGCCGACTCCCACCGCATCGCGACGACACGCAGCTCCAGCACACCCGCCTCACCCACGCGCACCGCCCATTTCTAGTACTTAGTACGGTACGATACACGAGCCGCCTTTGCCGCAGGGTGTCGTCAGGGTGACGGGTGGCCGGCGCGCAGGGTGCGGGTGATGCCGAGAGCGGCCGTGCGCACAGCGGGCGCGAAGCGGTTGGTGTCGAGGCGGTTGGCCCAGCCGGTGATCGAGACCGCGGCGACCGGCGTGTCCTCGGTGGCGAAGATCGGTGCGGCCACGCACGCGATGCCCACCGTGGACTCCTCGTGCTCCTCGGCGTATTCGCGCTCGCGAACCGTGGCGAGCTCGGCGGTCAGCAGGCGCGGGACGATCACGGTACGCGGGGTCCGGCGGGCGAGCCCGGCGTCGAGGACGGCGGCCAGCCGGTCGGGCGGGGCGAAGGCGAGGATGGCCTTGCCGACCCCGGTGCAGTAGGCGGGCATACGGCCGCCGATGCGGGAGGCCACCTCGGGTCCGCCCCGGCCGTGGAGCTTCTGCACGTAGACGACGTCGGTGCCCTCGGGCACGGCGAGGTGGACGGTCTGCTGGGTCGCCTGGAACAGGTCGGCCAGGAACGGCGCCGCGGCCTCGCGCAGGCCGCGCTGGCGGGGGGCGAGCTGGCCGAGCTCGAACATGGTCATGCCGAGCCGCCAGCCCCCGCGGCCGACCTGTTCCACGGCGTCCCATGTGGACAGTTCGTGCAGCAGGCGGTGGGCGGTGGTCTTGCTGATCCCGGTGCGGCGGCACAGGTCGGCGAGGCTGACCTCGGTGTCGTCCGGCCGGAACGCGGAGAGCAGGGTGAACGCGCGGCCGATGACCGTGCTCGGACCTTTGTCCCGCTGAGTGGAACGCACGGCTTTGATGGTGTCGTGCGCGGGTGTGAGGGTCAACGCATGGACCACAAGGTGAGTGCCGCGATCGTGGGGCCGGGCAACATCGGTACCGACCTGCTGGCGAAGCTGCGGAGCAGCACGGTGCTGGAGGTCGCGTACGTGGTGGGCGTGGTCGAGTCCGACGGCCTGGCGCGTGCCCGCGGGCTCGGGATCGCCTGCTCGACCGACGGTGTGGCATGGCTGTGCGATCAGGATCCGAGGCCGGAGGTCGTGTTCGAGGCGACCTCGGCGCGAGCGCACCTGGCCAACGCGCCGCGCTACGCCGAGGCCGGCATCCAGGCGATCGACCTCACGCCGGCGCACGTGGGCCCGATGGTGGCGCCGCCGGTCAACGGCGCGGAGCACCTGCGCGTCCCGAACGTCTCGATGATCACCTGTGGCGGGCAGGCGACGATCCCGATCGTGCACGCCGTGTCGCGGGTGACGCCGGTGCCCTACGCGGAGATCGTGGCGTCGGTGGCCTCGCGCGGTGCGGGGCCGGGCACGCGAGCCAACATCGACGAGTTCACCCGAACCACCGCGCGTGCGGTGGAGGAGGTCGGTGGCGCCGCCCGCGGCAAGGCGGTGATCATCCTCAACCCCGTGGAGCCCCCGATGATCATGCGGGACACGGTGTTCTGCGCGATCGGCCCGGACGCCGACCGGGACGCGATCTCCGGCTCGGTCCACGAGATGGTCGCGACGGTCCAGGAGTACGTGCCCGGCTACCGGCTGCGCGCCGAGCCGCAGTTCGACGACCCGCGCCCGGACTGGTCCGGCAACGCGCGGGTGGCGGTCTTCCTGGAGGTCGAGGGGAACGGCGACTACCTGCCCCGCTACGCCGGCAACCTGGACATCATGACGGCCGCCGCCGCACGGGTGGGCGAGCTCATCGCCCGCGACCGGCTGGGGGTGCCGGTATGACGCGCCCGGTGCTCGAGCACGCCGTCCGGGTCGTGGACACCACGTTGCGGGACGGCAGTCACGCCATGGCACACCAGTTCACCGAGACGCAGGTGCGCGACACCGTGCGGGCGCTCGACCGGGCCGGGGTCGAGATCATCGAGGTGTCGCACGGCGACGGGATCGGTGGCTCGTCGTTCAACTACGGGTTCTCCGGCACCGACGAGATCACTCTGGTCGCCGCCGCCCGCGAGGAGGCGCGGACCGCGCGGATCGCCGTGCTGCTGGTGCCCGGCATCGGCACCGCCGACGACCTGCGCCGCGCCCACGACGCGGGTGCCCAGGTGGTGCGGGTGGCGACGCACTGCACCGAGGCCGACGTGTCCCCGCAGCACTTCGGGGTGGCCCGCGAGCTGGGCATGGAGACCGCCGGGTTCCTGATGATGGCGCACCTGTCCAAGCCGGAGGACCTGGCCCGGCAGGCGCGGATCATGGTGGACGCCGGATGCCAGGTGCCCTATGTCACCGACTCCGCGGGAGCGCTGCTCATGCACGAGGCGCGGGCGCGGTTCGAGGCGCTCGTCGCGGAGGTGGGCGACGAGGCGTGGGTCGGCTACCACGGCCACCAGAACCTCGGTCTCGGCGTGGCGAACTCGGTGCTCGCGTACGAGGCCGGCGTGCGGTACGTGGACGGGTCCCTGTGCGCGCTGGGCGCCGGCGCCGGGAACTCGCCGACCGAGGTGCTGGGCGCGGTGTTCGACCGGCTCGGCGTGCCCACCGGGTTGGATGTCGCCGCGCTGGTCGACGCGGCCGAGGAGGTCGTGCGGCCCTACCTGCCCCGGTGGCCGAAGATGGACCGCAACGCGATCGTGCAGGGCTGGGCCGGGGTGTACTCGTCGTTCCTGCTGCACGCCGAGCGCGCGGCCGAGCGGTACGAGGTGCCCGCGCACCGGATCCTGCGCCGCTGCGGCGAGTTGGGCTACATCGGCGGCCAGGAGGACATGATCATCGACGTCGCACTCCAGCTGGCGGGTGACCGATGATCGGCGACCCGAAGGCGATGGCGAAGGCGCTGTACGAGGCCCGCCGCACCCGCTGCCCGATCGAGCCGTTCACCGCGACCGAGCCCGACCTGACCATGGACGACGGCTACCGGATCCAGCGCGAGCTGGTCGCCATGCTGCTCGCGGACGGCGACGAGATCGTCGGCTACAAGGTCGGCCTGACCTCCGAGGCGATGCAACGCCAGCTCGGCGTGGACTCGCCGGACCACGGGCCCGTCTTTCGGTCCACTGTGTACCGTGACGGCGCCGAGATCCCGGCCGGGCAGCTGATCGCGCCCCGGGTGGAGGCGGAGATCGCGTTCATACTGGGTGAGCCCCTGCGCGGTCCGGGCGTGACGGTCGCCGACGCGGCGCGGGCGATCCGCGGTGCCGTGGCGGCGATGGAGATCATCGACTCGCGCATCGCCGACTGGCGCATCGGTCTCGCCGACACGGTCGCCGATCTCGCGTCCAGCGCGGCGGTCGTCCTGGCGGACGGGGAGACACCCCTGGACGGCGTGGACAGCCGCCGGCTGGCGGTGACCCTGTCGCGCGACGGCGCCGAGGTGGCCACGGGGGTGGGCGCGGCCGCCCTCGGCGACCCGGTCGCGGTGCTCGCCTGGCTCGCGAACGTCCTCGGCCCGCGCGGCGTCACCCTGGCACCCGGCCAGCTGGTCATGACGGGCGCGCTGCACGCCGCCGTCCCGCTCGCGGCGGGCGACACGTTCACGGCCACCTTCGATCTGCTCGGCGACCTCCACGCCCGGTTCGTCGTGTGACTGCAAAGCCAGGAAGGACGCCTTGCTGACGTCCAACGTCAGCAAGGCGTCCTTCCTGGCCTGTCGGATCAGGGCTGCGGGCTGCTGTAGGCGTGGCGTGGCGTGATGAGCACGGCGGCTCGCCGGTCCTGCGCCATCACCCGGTCGTAGGTGTCCCAGTCGTCGTGCGTGCCGCCGGCGGCCCGGAAGATGTCGCGCAGCAAGCGCCGCAACGCCTCGCCGTCGACGTCGGGATGCGGGTCGTCGGGCCCGATGATCTCCGCGTCACCCTCGACGGTCGCCCATCGCCAGCCCGCCCGGGCGACGATCGTGGCCCAGGGCCGGGTGCGCAGGTTGTGCAGCTTGCGCGTGCCGCCGATGGCGACGAGCCCGACGACCCGCCCGCCGTGCACCGGATGTTCCAGGACGCCGGCGTTGACCACCGACGACTGGACACCGCCGTCGCCGCGGACGGTGTTGACCACGCACAAGCCGTGGTCGAGCGGAATCAGCTCGGCGAAGGTGGCGAGATCAGTCACGATGTGGGTACACCCTTCTCCTCGGGTCGTCTCTGCTCGGCTCGTCGTCCGGAGCCGTGCGTCGCGGTCGCGAGCGCGTCGATCCATCGTTCGAGTCGTCGCGGCATCGCCGGCCCGCTTGACCAGCTCGGCGCACAGTGTCCCGTACGGCAGCCGAACCGGGCGATCGAGTCTCCCTGCCCGGCCACGGCGCTGGAGGTGGTGACGCGGGTCCTGGCGATGGAGCTCGCCATGCGTGCGGCGCATGCGATCGACGAGGCGGGTCGCCCGTGGTCGTTCGCCTAGCCGGCGCCGAGGGGGCCCGGCTGGTCCAACGTGCACCACCGGATCCACACCGGCATCGCACACCGGCTGCGTGGCGGGAGAGGCGACGCCGCCGATGTCCGGCGGCGCGCGGGCCTGTCGGTCCGGTCCGCCCTCGACGAACTGTCGCGAGCCGGCCGGGCCGGCGGCTGACGCTCCACCGGACCGTGCCAGCCTGACGGTATGCGCATCGATCTCGTGAGCGTCGCCGGCGAGGCGGGCCGGGCGAACGAGGACTTCGCCGCGACCGCCGCGGGCGGGCCACCCCATGCCGGCGGCGCCGCTGTGGTGCTCGACGGCGTGACCCCGCCCGCGGACGGCCGGACCGGGTGCTCGCACGGCGTGCCGTGGTTCGCCGCCCGGCTCGGCGGCGCGTTGCTGGAGTCGGCCGTGTCCCGCTCGGACTCGCTCGCCGACTGCCTCGCGGAGGCGGTGGCCCGCACGGCGGCGGCGCACGGGCCGGGCTGCGACCTGTCGCACGCGCATACCCCGCAGGCCACGGTCGCCGCCGCCCGCTGGGACGACGAGCGGGTCGAGTACCTGGTGCTCTCGGATGCCGTGCTGCTGCTGGAGAACACGGCCGGTGAGGTGGAGCCGGTGCTGGACGACCGGCTCACGGAGGTGCGGCACCGGCCCGAGGTGGCCGCGCTGCGGGAGCGGGTCCTCGACCTGCCGGAGGGCTCGGCCGAGCGCGCCGAGGCCCGCCGCGTCCTCGTCCGGACGGTCGACGCGCTGCGCAACACCGACGGCGGGTTCTTCACCGCGGCCGGCGACGCGACGGTGGCCGCCCGCGCGGTGACCGGTACCCGCCCGCGCGGTCAGGTCCGTGCGCTGACCACGCTCACCGATGGCGCCGCGCGCTGGAGCGAGGTCTTCCGGCTCGGCGACTGGGCCGAGCTGTTCGCGACCCTGCGCGAGTCCGGCGCGGCGTCGCTGGTCACGCGGGTGCGTGCCGCCGAGGCCGCCGACCCCGGTGGTGCGGCGTACCCGCGCGGCAAGGCGACCGACGACGCGTCCGCAGTGTTCGTGGAGCTGACCTAGCCAGGGTTCTGCTGAGTCGATGCGGCGCGGGGTCGCCGGCAACACCACTGGGTCTGACACTTTCCAACATTCGGTTCACCGCGTTAGGTGTGTTCATGACGGTTGAGAGGAGCTTCCCGCTCAACGCGGCCCAATTGCGAAACCTGCGGAACTGGGCCGAGTCGGAGCGGGCGGACCGGACGGTCGTCGTGGTCGTGGCACCCACGCGGCCCATGAACCGGGACCGGGCGCGGGCGGCGGTGACCGAGCTGGTCCGGCGGCACCGGGCGCTGCGCAGCCGGCTCGCCGAGGACGCGGACGGCACCCCGGTACAGCAGGTGGTGACCGCGCCCGCCGCCGAGGCCGACCTCGCGCTGGTCGAGACCGACGCCCGGCCGGCCTACGCGCCCGAGCGAGTCGATCCGGCCGAGCGCGCGCTGCGTGGCAGCTTGTACCTCTCCGGCGGACGGGTCGTGCTGGTGAAGCTGTCGCTCTCGCACCTGTTCACCGACGGGTTCGGCGCCCACGCCGTCATCCGCGAACTGCGCCAGCTGCTGGCCGGCGAGCCGCTGCCGGCCGTGCCCCGCCAAGCCGGCGAGGTGGGTGCCGACCCGGCAGCCGTACGGCGCGACACCGAGCGCTGGAAGGGGCTGCTGGGCGCCGCGCCGAGGTCGGTCACCTACTCCGGGGTGGCCCGGGAGGAGTACGAGAAGGCTTGGCTCGCGCGGGTGCCGCTCGACCCGGAGGATGCCGCGCTGCTCACCGCCGCCGGCCGAGGGCTGCGGGTCACGCCCTACGTGCTGTGGGCCACCGCGATCAGCGCGCTGGTGAGCCGGGTCGGCGGGCAGCACCGCCAGGTGTTCCGGTCGACCTACGCCAACCGGTTCGCCGCCGACGACTTCCGCGTGGTCGACCAGCTCGCGCAGGCCGTCTACGTGCCGATCGAGGGCGAGGCGGGGGACAGCCTGCGCACCCGGGCCGAGCGGGTCGCGGTGGTCTCGCTGCGCACCTACCGGCGGGGCCACTACGACGCCAACGAGCTGCTGCGCTGGCTCAACGAGCCGGCGCGGTCGCGCGGCGCGCTGTTCCAGCCAGCGTTCGAGCTCAACTACGTGCCGGCCGCACCCGTCGAGGCTCGCGGTGACACGCCGCCGGCGCCGATGGGTTCCGAGCCGGTCGACGTCCGCGTCGACCCGAGGTCGGCCAAGGCCGACCTCGCGGTGACGGTCTCGCACTTACCCGGCCCGGTCCTCCGGCTCTCCGCGAGGCGTCCGGTCGCCGGCCAGCGCGAGCCCGAGGAGCTGGCGGCGGAGTGCCTCGCGGTGCTGCGGGTGCTGTGCACGAGCCCGGACACGCCGGTCGCCGAGCTGCCGGTCGAGCCGTTCCCGGCCACCGCCGGGCTCCATGCCGGGCACCACGGCGGGGCGCTCGTCGACCTGGACACGACGCGGCGGCTGGTGCTATCGGTACCCGGCATCGGGTCGTGCGAGCTGCAGCCGCGCGGTGACCGGCTTACCGCCCGGGTTACCGCGAACCACCCGGTGGCGGTCCCGGACCTGCTGCGCGAGCTCCGGGACCGCCAGCCGTGGTGGTCCGGGTCCGTGGTGCCGGATGACCTGGTGGTGCGGTGAGGCCAGGAAGGACGCCTTCCAGACGTTGAGCGTCCGGAAGGCGTCCTTCCTGGCTCTGCGACTAGCCGGCGGTCAGCTCGTCGATCCTGGCGCGCACGACGTTCGCCTCCGCGCCGCCGAGCCGGCTGGCCAGCGCGGTCGCCTCCGCGAGACAGATGTCGGCGCGCTCGGACTGGCCGGAGCCGCGCAGCAGCGCGCCCAGCTCGACCAGGGCCGGCGCGAGCCGCGAGTCGAACTGTCCATATCGGAACGCCGAGATCGCCTGTTCGAGATGGTCGATGGCGGCCGCGGTCCGGCCCGCCGCGCTGCGCAGCCGGGCGATGCCCGCCAACGCCGTCCCCTGGATCTCCGGGTTCTTGGTGGCGCCGCCGATCTCGAGCGCGGCCTGGTAGTGGCGGTCGGCGGCGGCCGGCTGGTCGCGCAGCCGCGCCGCGTCCGCCAGTCCATTGTGGGCACCTGCCTCGAGGTCGGCCGCCGCGAGCGGGCCGATCAGCTCGAGCGCGCGGCCGAACAGAGAGCTCGCCTCGTCCAGGTCGCCCAGCTCAGTGCGTTGCCGGCCGAGGTGGACCAGCGCGTTGGCCTGCCCGCGGACGTCACCGACCTGCTCGTAGATGTCGTGCGCGCGGGTCAGGTGCGCGACCACCTCGCCCCGGTGTTGCAGGGACTCGTACACCAGCGCGAGGTTGCCGATGGCGGTCGCCTCGGTCGGGTCGCCGGAGTCGAGCACCTCACCGGCCGCCCACCGCAGGTGGTCCGCCGCGGCGTCCAGCTCGTGGGAGCGGTGCGCGACGGCGCCCATCGCGATCATCGCGCGCGCCTCGGACCTGCGGTCGCCGAAGCGCTGTGCCGCGTCGACGGCCGACCGGCAGAGCTGGCGCCATTCGGTGAGGTAGCCGCGGGGACCGGCGTAGCGCCCGAAGTTGGCCGCGACCCACACCAGGTCGCGCGGCGGGATGAGGTTGCGGCCGGCGGCATCCAGCACCACGGCGGCGAGAGCGGCGCGTTCGGTGTCCAACCAGGACAGTGCCTCGGCGGCCGTGCCGAACCGGGCGGCGGCCTCGGCTCCCGGCAGCAGGTACCGCGCGGGGCGCACGCCGGGCAGCGCCGCGGCGAGGGCGGCGGCGAAGCTGTGCGCGTACCAGCCGGTGAGCCGGCCCAGCGCGTCCTCGCGTACCTCCGGGAGATCGAGCTCCCCGGCGAGGTCCCGGCCGAGCTGGCGCAGCAGGTCGTGCAGCCGCAGGTGGCCGGTGGGGGTCAGGTCCAGCAGGTGCAGGTCGGTGAGCGTCTCCGCCACCGCGTCCGCGGCCCGGCGGGCGGCCCCGAGCATGGCGGCCGCCGCCTGTTCGGGCAGCGAGCGAGCGGCGGCGAGGGACCACAGCCGGAACGCCCGCGCGGCGTCCGGGTCGAGCTGCTGGTAGCTGAGCATGAAGCTGGCCCGCACGTCCAGGTCGCCGAGCGCCAGCTCGTCGAGCCTGGCCCGCTCGTCGGCCAGCCGCTCGGCCAGCATCCGGATCGGCCACTGTGGACGGTTGGTCAGCCGGGCGGCGGAGACCCGCAGCGCGAGGGGAAGGTGGCCGCAGTGGCGGGCGAGCTCCGCGGCCGCCTCGGGCTCGGCCGCGACCCGCTCGGCGCCGAGCATCGACGACAGCAGCCCGACCGCCTCCGCCGCGGGCAGGCCCTCCACCGGCACACGGTCCGTCGCCTCCAGCGCGGCCAGCCGCGAGCGGCTGGTGACCAGCACGGCGCAGCCCGCGTGCCCCGGCAACAGCGGCCGGACCTGGGCGGCGTCCCGGGCGTCGTCGAGGACCACGAGCAGCTCGCGCCCGGCGGTCGCCGAGCGGAACAGCGCGGCCCGCTGCTCCAGGGTGCCGGGGATGCGTGCCTGCGGGGTGCCGAGCGCGAGCAGGAAGTCGGCCAGCACGTCCACCGGGTCGGCAGCGGACAGGGTCGCGAAGAGCTGGCCGTCGCCGAACTCGCCGCGGACGAGGTGGGCGACGTGCACGGCCAGGGTCGACTTACCGCTGCCGCCGGCCCCCGCCACGACGACCACGCGGGGCGCGGCGCCGCGTGCGGTCAGCCGGTCGCACATGGACCGCGCGAGGTCGTCGCGCCCCACGAACAACGGCACGTCCGCCGGCAGCTGGGCGGGCACGACGGGACCGCCGGGCCGGCCCGGCTCCTCGCCGGCCGCGCCGTCGCCGGCGAGGATCGACTCGTGCAGCCGGCGCACCGCCTCGCCCGGCTCCAGGCCCAGCTCCTCGACCAGGCCGGCCCGCAGGTCCCGGTACACCGCGAGCGCCTCCGCGGTGCGGCCGGTGGCGTGCAGCGCCGACATCAGCGACGTGGCGACCTGCTCGTGCGTCGGGTGGTCGGCCAGCAGCGTGGACAGCTCGCCGATCGCCTCGCCGTGCCGGCCCAGGCGGCCGAGCGCGCGGGCACGTTCCTCCCGCGCTCGCAGGTATTCCGCCTCCAGCGTGGGGGTGACCTGCCGGTGCAGCCAGTCGCCGGCGGCGCCGCCGAACGGGTCGCCCCGCCACAGCGCCAGCGCCTCGTCGAGGGTGTCGACCACCCGCGCCCCACCCGCCGAGCTGGCCTCGGCGACGAGCCGGCGGAACCGGAACAGGTCGACCGAGTCCGGCGGCACCTGCATCCGGTAGCCGTGCCGGCCGGCCGTGCCGATCACCACGGACCCGGCGCCCGTCAGCAACCGCCGCAGCCGGGAGACGTAGACCTGCACGGCGTTGCGCGGCTCCTCCGGTGGGCGCTCACCCCAGATCGCGTCGATCAGCCGGTCGGTCGAGACCACGTCGCCGGCGCCGAGCAGGAGCACGGCGAGCACGCAGCGGGGCTGTGCGGCGAGCGAGGCGAGGGGTCGGCCGTCGCGTACCACCTCGACCGAGCCGAGCAGGCGAAACTCGGCGCTCCAGCCGGCGCTGCCCCCACCGTCGCTCACCCGGCACATGATGCCCGACATGCCCGACATCTGCTCGGACCTGCTCACCGGCGTGCGCGGCTTGCGGCAGAATGAGCGCCGATGTCACAGCAGCTGCCCGGCCTCCACGACCTCACCGAGGTCGGTCGTGGTGCCCACGGCGTGGTCTATCGCGCCTGGCAGGAGACACTGCGCCGGCACGTGGCCGTCAAGGTGCTGACCACCAGGCTCGACGAGCACGCCGCGCGCCGGTTCGAGCAGGAGTGCCGGACGTTGGGGGCGCTGTCCGGGCACCCGAACATCGTGACCGTCCACCACACCGGCACCACGCCCGACGGCGATCCGTACCTCGTCATGCCGTACTGCGACCGCGGCTCGCTCGCCGGCCGGACCAGGGACTCGCCGCTCGAGTGGCCGGAGGTGCTCGACGTCGGCGTGCGGCTCGCCGGGGCTCTGCAGACCGCGCACGACGCCGGCATCCTGCATCGCGACGTGAAGCCGGGCAACGTGCTCGTGGACTCCTACGGCAACCCGCAGCTCGCCGACTTCGGCCAGGCCCGCCACGACGACTCGGACCTGACGGGCACCGGCGTCGTGGTCGGCACCCCCGCCTATGCCGCCCCCGAGCTGCTGTGGGGCGGCTCGGCGAGCCAGGTGTCCGACGTGCACTCGCTGGCCGCGACGTTGGTCGCGCTGCTGTCCGGGCGTGGCCCGTACTCGCGGTACCCGGGGGAGAACGTCGCAACCGTGATGTACCGGGTCGTCAACGAGCGACCCGTCGACCTGCGTCCTGCCGGCGTCCCGGACCAGGTGTGCGGCGTGCTGGAGTGGGGCCTGGAGAAGGACCCGGACCGCCGGCCCCCGAGTGCCGCGGTGTTCGGCAAGGCCCTGCAAGGGCTCCAGCACCAACTCGGCCGCGCCGCCAGCCCTCTGATCATCGCCGGCGAGCCGAGCGAACCCCCCACACCATCCCCGGCACCACCCGCCGCGGCACCACCCGCGTCCGCGCCATCCGGGTCCGCGCCGCCCGCGTCCGCGGCGCCCGGCGTGGTGACGTCCGGAGGCGGCCCGCCACTCATCAGCCCGGCAAGTCCGGCGACGTCGGCGAGTCCGGCAGCACGATTCGGCCCGAGCGGCCCGACCCGCCCGCCCGGCACGAACGGCCCGACGAGCTCGCCTGGCCCGACGAGCTCGCCTGGCCCGACCGGCTCGCCTGGCCCGACCGGTCTGCCTGGCCCGCCCCGTCCGCCCGGCCCGTCCGGCCCGACCTGGCCACCCCAGTCGCGGCCGCCAGGCTCGGCACCACCCGGCCAACCCGGTCCACTGGGCCCACCCGGACCGGCGGCCGGGCCCGTTCCGTTCCCACCAGCCAAACCTGCGGGCCCGGGCCGCCGCGGCCTCCTGCTGGCGGCCGCCGTCGCGGCGCTCGTCGTGGTCGTGACGGTGACCCTGGTCCAGGTGCTCGACGACGACGGCGGGCCGCCGGCGGCCGGGTCCGCGGACACGGAGCGCCTGCTGCTCACCGAGGCCGACTACGACATCCGGGACCTGCGGCCACTCCAGGAGCTCCGGCCGATCTTCACCCAGCTCATCGGCCAGCCCGGCGAGCGTCCACAGGGGACAGACCTCGCCCGGTGCCTCGAGCTGCCGATCTCCGGGGTCGTGACCTGGCAGCCGTCCGCGGTGTACGCGCAGGGCACCCCGCTGTCGGTGTCGACCGGGCCGCCCAAGCCGTTCTCCGTGGCGCAGTCCGCCGGGCTGATCATGGACAGTCCGGCGGACGCCGAGGCCATGGTGACCAGCTGGACCGACGCGCGGATCGACAAGTGCATGCTGAACATCATCCAGGCCGGCGTGGGCCTCGTCGGCGGCCGCGCGGCCCCGGTCATCAGCGGCCTGGACTTCAAGGACCTGCCGCGGCCCGAGGGGGACCGGAGCTACCTCGGCAAGCGGGTCGTGGTGCCGCTGAACTCGACCGAGCCGCCGGAGCCGATCGGCGTCCTCCACATCGACATCGAGATCATGACCGAGGGCAGCTCGGTCGTCATCGCCGTGGTGCAGCACTTCCCCCACACGCCGGCGGCGTCCGTGCACCGGGCGACCGTGGCCGCGATGGCGGGCAAGCTCACCGCATAGCCGCCGGCACCGCGCGCGGACCTTGCGGTTTCCTGACGCTCCGGGCCGAAGCGCCCTTCCGAACGCGCTCCGTGGCACACAATCGGGCCAGTCGCGCGCGGGCGGACGAGAGCGTCGTGCGGAGGGTGAGGCCCTGAGTCGGTGCACACGGAATTCAACGTCGAGACGTGGCAGCTGTACGGAACCGCGGTGGTGGTCCCGAACGGCTCGCTGGACACCGGGAGCTACGGTACCCTCCGCGGCGCGGTGATGGAGGTAGCCAGCGACGAGCCGCGCGCGGTCATCGTCGACCTCGATCGGCTCTGGATCGACGGTACGTCAACGTTGAAGGTGTTCGGCACGGTCAGCTCGGAGCTGGCCATCTGGCCCGGCCTCCCGCTGCTGCTCGTCACCACCGACGTCTCGCTTCGCCAAGCGTTCACGAGCACGCCCATGCGCCATGGCATCCCCGTCCATGGCAGCGTCGAGGCGGCGGTCGACGCGGTCGGCGAACCGCCGCCACGCAGGATCGCTCGGCTCGCGTTGCCCAACAGCTGGGCCAATGTCGAGCTGGCGCGGGACTTCGTGCGCGAGTGCTGCGAGCGGTGGGGCGTCGACGCCGACCGGGCGACGGACGCGATGTGGATCGCGAACGAGTTCGTGCGGAGCACGATGAAGTACACCTGCGGTCCGCCAACCATTCGCGTGGAGTCGCGCCGGGATCTGCTGACCGTCGCCGTGTACGACGAGAATCCCGGGCTGTTCGAGCAGGCGAGCACCGGCTCGCCGGAGGGCGACACCCGCGGGCTCTCGGTCGTCGTGCACATCTGCCACGCCTGCGGCCTGTCGCGGACGACGTCGGGCGGCAAGGTGGTGTGGGCGGCCGTGCGCCGGCGATGACCGTACGGACCGGCCGGCTGCCGAGCACTATTCAAAACAGGCCCGCCGCGTGCCCGGGCGCTGCTGATCCGGAGTGTTGTGAATAGTGCTCCGGCTCAGGCGGAGAACCGCACCGAGCCGTCGGGACGCATGAGGCCGGTCTCGTACGCGTAGATGGCCGCGCTCACCCGGTTGCGTGCGCCCAGCTTGCTCAGCAGGTTCTGCACGTGCGACTTCACCGTGCTCTCGCCCAGGCCCAGGCTCGCCGAGATCTCCGCGTTGGTGTGGCCCTTCGCCAGCAGCAGCAGGACGTCGCACTCGCGGGTGGTCAGGGTGTCGCCGTTGTGGGTCGCGTCCGGGCGCACCGGTTGCGCGCCGCCGTCGTCGTCGCGGGGCCGGGAGCTGATGCTGTGGCCGGCGGCGACCAGGCGCACCGCGGACACGAACTCCTGCTCGCTGGTGGTCCACGGCAGGGAACCCGCGGAGGCGCAGCGCAGCGCGAGCGTCGCCGGGATGCCGGTGCCGCCGATCGTCAGGGCCCGGATCGGCCACCCCGGCGCCGCGGCCGTGAGCTTGCTGAGCACGATCGTCGGGTCGTTGGCCTCGGTGAACACCACGATGTCGGGTGTGGGGCCGGACGACAGCGCCGCGGCCGCCTCGTCGCAGTCGGCGGCCTCGCCGACGATCCGCAACCCGTCGGCCGTCGCCAGCGCGTTGCGCAGCGCCGTCTTGGTGATCCAGTGGTTGTCCAGCAACAGGATCCCGGCCTCGGCCCGGTTGCCGTTGGTGTCGTCCATCGTCCTCGCAGCCTCTCCAGCGCCGTGTCAGTTCGCCGCGCGCTTGAGCAGTTCGGAGAAGACGGTGGGATCGTCGTGGGTGACCACCGGCCAGCCGACGCCGTAGTCACCCTCCCATCGCACCTCGATGCCGGGGTTGGCGTAGTCGGTGCCGTCCGGGAGGAACAGGTGCGGGCTGCAGTTGATGCGCTCGGTCGCGGAGATCGCGGCGTCGGCGGACAGCGCCCGGCGAGCCCGGCCGTCGTCGAGTGCCTCGGCGAGCGCCGCCGTGTCCACCACGCCGGTCGCGGTCGCGGCGTCCATGATGACCTTGCGGTTGCTGATGCAGCGGGACTCCGCCCAGAACGCCCGGCGCAGTGCGCGGTCGAGCTGCTCGGCCGCGGCGAGGCTCTGCGCCTTCGCGGCGATGACCGCCTCGAGCGCGGGCAGCGTGGTCGAGGGGAACAGGTATTCCTTGTCCTGCCACAGCTGCCAGCCGGCGGCGGGTTCCTGCTGGCCCATCCGCCCGACCTCGCTGTCGGTGCCCGACCGCGGGCTCGGCGCGTCGTTGAGGAGCTCGAGTGGGAACGCCCGCAGGTCGAAGCGAACCTGGCCGGTGAGGCCGAGCCGCTCCCGAGTGCTGTGCAGGCGGTGGATCGCGATGTGCGCGAAGGAACACCAGATGTCGGAGAAGACGGTGATGACGCCTGGTGGTGGGGTCGGGTCGGTCTCGGTCACTTCGCTCCCTGCGGCTCGGTGTCGGTCGAATTCGCGGTGGCCGCCTCGTAGCGGTCGAGCACGGCCTCGACCTCGAGGTCCTCGTCGGGCAGCCACGGGTCCATTGCGGGCACCGCGCGGACGGTCTCCACGAGCTCGCCGGTCCGGGCGGACGCGGTGGGGGCGTGCGAGCTCAGCACGCTGCCCGGGTCCAGCGCGGTGAACTCGCCGAGCATGCGGTCCCACTTCTCCTGGTCGGCCATCGCGGTCCAGGGCGCGTTGGCCCGGGTGAAGGTCGCCATGCCGTCGAGGTACTCGGTGCGGTCCGCGTCGATCGCGTTGTCCACCATCGCCGGCAGGACGGTGCCGAAGCTGTCGGCCGCGAACAGCGCGTCGGCCACGTGGTCGTACATGGCGAGCGTCGACGGCGAGTCGTACGAGGGCGGGCGCACGAAGCTGACGGTGCGGTCGCCCAGCTCCACCGTGCGGCCGGGGTTGACCGTGCGCACCCGGTGCTGCGGCACATCCCACTCCTCGCCGAGCCGCGACACGGCCAGCCCGTTGGTGACCACCGTGGCGTTGGGCGCGGCCATCAGGATCTCCTTGAGGTTGCCGCAGTGGTCCCGGTCGTCGTGGGTGATCACGACCCAGCGCAGGTCCATGGGGTCGACGAGCGACCACAACGCTTCCTCGAAGTTGCCGCGGTCGATCGCGAGCCCGGTGTCCACCAGGACCGGCTGCCGGGCCGAGATCAGGAAGGCGTTGACCGGAAGCAGACCGAGCGAGCCCAGCGGCACGTGCGAGGGCAGGGTGTGGATGTCGGAGGTGGCACGGTAGGTCTGGCGCAGGTTGGCAGGCATCTGCTCTCCGGTGTCAGGTGAGCTGGACGAGGACCGACCCCAGGAGGAGCAGGGCCAGCCCGGCGACACGGCGTCCGGTGAGGGCGCGCTTGGGCATGCGGAACAGTCCGAAGTGGTCGATCACGGCCGAGAACAGCTGCTGGCCCGTCACGGTGAGCGCGATCGTGGTCGCCGCGCCGATCTCCGGGATCATCAGGAAGGTCACAACGACGTAGGAGGCCGCGCACAGGCCACCGAGCCAACCCCACCACGGCATCGTCGCGAGCGGCTTGACCTGCGGGGTCGGCGTGCGCTTCGTCGCGACCAGGACGGCCGTCACGATCGCGATGGACAGCGTGGCGACGATGAAGCTGATCATCCCGACGGTGAACGGCGCGTCGATGTCCAGCTTCAGCTTCCCGTTCACGGCGCCCTGGATGGGCAACACCGCACCGGCGATGATGCCGAGCGCGATCCACGCCATGCCGCTGACGCTCGTCGCGGCGGCGGCCGGCTGTGCCATCGCACCCAGCGACTTGCCGCCCCGCGTACTCGCCGACCGGTCCGCGTCCTCTTCGGACTTCTCGCCGGACTCCTTGGCAGACTCCTTGGCAGAGTCCGGTTTGTCGGCCGGCGTGGCCGGTGCGGCGGCGGGCTTGCGCTGCCGGATGATCAGCGTGATGCCGATCAGCACGGCGACCACACCCAGCACGATGCCGATCGTCAACGACTTGCGCGGCACGCCGATCAGCCCGAAGAGGTCCAGGCCCAGCGAGGCCAGCACCTGCCCGGTCACGAACAGCCCGACTGCGGCCAGCGCACCGAGTCTCGGGAACAGCAGGATGCCGCTGGTGATGTAGAGCGGGCTGGCGAGCCCGCCCAGCAGGTGCCACCAGGTCACGTCCGGCACGAGCGAGACCACGCCGATGGTGCCGACGGCGAGGGCGACGATCGCCAGCGCCACGGCCGCCACCGCCAACTGCAGGGTCGAGGCGCCGTACGGCGTCTTGACGGCGCCGCTGAGCTGAAGGTTCACGGAGGTCTGTACCGCGAGGAGGCAGCCGACGAGAAGTGTCGTCGCCAGAAGTGCCACGTACATGATCCACCTTGCTGTCGGTGAAGCGGACACCGGGACCACTTATGCCCCGGCACAGCGTAGCCTTAAAGTGGACATGACGTCCACATAACGCACGCGTAGGCTGACGACATGGTCAAACACGGTCGACCACCGACGTCCGGCGAAGGTCCGGACTCGGTATCGGCCGTCCCCGTCTCGGGGGGCCGGGCTTGGCGTGCGGACGTGACCAACCTGCTCGAGGACCGGTCCGGCGCCCGGGCCGAGCGGGCCGACGCGGCGCGCAACCGGGCCAAGGTGCTGAAGGCCGCCGAGCGGGTGTTCGCCGAGCGCGACCCGCGGACGGTCACGATGGTGGACATCGCGCGCGCCGCGGGTGTCGGCCGCGCCACGCTCTACCGGCGCTATCCCGATCCCGCCTCGGTCGCGGTCGCGCTCCTCGACGAGCACGAGCGGCAGCTCCAGGAGCAGCTGATGTTCGGGTCGCCGCCGCTGGGCCCGGGCGCACCGCCCGGGACCCGGCTCGCCGCGTTCTACCACGCCATGATCGACCTGCTGGACCGGCACCTGCACCTCGCGCTCGGCGCCGAGACGGGCCAGCCCCGGCTCGCGACGGGCGCGTACGGGTTCTGGCGCACGCACGTGCGGGAGCTCGTGCGTGCGTCGGGCGTCGGCGACCCGGACGCACTCGCGGACGTGCTGCTCGCGCCGCTCGCGCCGGAGGTGTACCGCGCCCAGCGCGACGAGGCCGGCCTCACCAAGGCGCGCATCGCCGACACGCTCGCCCTGCTGGCCCAGCGCCTGCTCGGCGTCCACTGACCTATTCGGACTCGAGCACGGACACACGCAAGCCACCGCAGGCGGGCCCGGACAGTCGCTCCCCGGTGCGCAGGTCGAACGTGGAGTGGTGCAGGGGACAGGTGATCGTCATCCGGCGGGTGTTGACGAAGCCGAACCGCAGCCGGCCCTTGCGGTGCGGGCACGCGCTCTGCGCGCGGACCCGCAGCGTGCCCGTGTCGATCTCGATCTCGTCCGCGCTGACCTGCCTGATCATGACGCCACCGGGTCCACCGCGCGGGCCCGCGCGGCCGCGGCCTCGGTCGCGGCCGCGACCACCTCGCTCGTCATCGTGACACCCGCCCAGACCTTGGGCAGGTCGAGTGGGCGCTCCAGCTCCAGCGCGCGGATCGACGCCTGCATCTGCTTGCTGTGGAACGTGTCGATGTAGAGGTGCTCGGTGTAATACCGGTCGTTCTCGATGCCCAGCCGCTCGGCCGCCGCGGCGTAGCACTTGAAGGCGTACAGCACGCTCGACTCGAAGTAGGCGTAGCCGCCGAGGAAGTACTCCGGCGCGGGCGCCCGCTCGGCGAACCAGTGGAAGAGGTTGACGTAGGCGAAGCACTCATCGGGCGCGATCCGCACGTAGTGCTCGAGATCGGTGGGCAGCCCGAGCTCGGTGACGAGCTTGGTGTAGAGCTGCGCGTGCTCCTGGTCGTCGTTGCCGCAGCCGAACTCGTCGATCAGCACCCGCAGCACGGCGGTGCGTGCCTTCGGCGGTAGTCGCCGGATGATGCCGAGGTGCGACTGCGACTCGACGAGCCCGTCCACCGCGAAGTCCGCGACGATGGAACGGAACTGGGCCAGCGAGGTGTCCTGCGCGATGAACCGCTCGTCGTCGCTCGGCCCGCCGCGCTCCTCCGTGTCGAGCAGCTCGTGCAGGGCCGCCATCAGGTCCTCGCGGGAACCGAAGTCCGGTGCGTCCTCCTCCGCGCGCCGGGCGAGCGGGATCGCCCACTCGCGTTCGATGTCGAGCTGGTCGGCGTAGCCCGCGACGTCGGGGGCCGTGCGGTTGTGGATGTAGAGCCGCCGCTGCGGGCCGTCGCCGGTCTCCGCTTTCATCTCCGCTTTCATCTCCGCTTTCATCTCCGCTTTCATGACTGCGTTCATCACCGCTCCCGGATCTCGTCGACCGTGTACGCACTGCCGATGACGCCGCGGGTGTGCAGCTCCTCCTTGACGCAGCGGTACCAGTCGTCGGTGAAGATGCCGAATCGCTTGCAGAGCTCGTCGATCTCATCCTGCCGCTCGGGGCAAGGGTCGGCGAGCATCGCGTTGCAGGCCGCCGGCTCGAGGTTGGCCAGCGGCCCGATGAGACCCGCCACGCCGCGGGCCTCCAGCAGCAGGTTCTCCCAGCCCTCGAACACCGGCACCGCGTGGTCCGCGGCGAGGAGGCGCCGGGTGACGTCGACCGAGCCGCTGGACTCCTTGATGCCCACCACGCCGGGCAGGTCGAGGATCCGCAGCAGGGTCTCGGGTTCGATGGTGTTGGCGGACTTGATCGACTCGTTGTAGACGAACAGCGCGACGTCGAGCGAGTCGCGCAGGACCTGGTAGTGCCGGAGGATCTCGGCCTGCGTCACGTCCGCCCCGAAGGGCGCGCCGACCACCACGGCCGACGCGCCCAGC
Source organism: Actinophytocola sp. (assembly GCF_050699935.1). Lineage (NCBI taxonomy): Bacteria > Bacillati > Actinomycetota > Actinomycetes > Pseudonocardiales > Pseudonocardiaceae > Actinophytocola > Actinophytocola sp. Next base: position 4,897 of record NZ_JBOHGB010000108.1, on the reverse strand, counting down.
CTCTCCGCGAGCCGTGCCCGCCGGACGACCTGGCCGGTCTCCGGCAGCAGGATCCCGGCCAGCACGGGCAGCCCACGCGAGTGCGCGACAGTCGCCGCGACCGCGTCGTGCCACTGCCGCTCGGACAGCTTCTCGCCCTCGCCCGAGCTCAGCGCCGGCATCAGCGCGGTCACGTCCCGGTGCACGTACCCCACCAGGCTGTCCACATCGGACTCGCTGACCGCGCCGTCCGCGCCGAGCGGCGTGACGAGGGGAACGATGGTGCCCGCGTACATCAGAGGTCCTCTCCCGCGACGCGCAGCGCGAGGGAGCGCGCGTACAGGCGTTCCAGGCCGGCGGGGAAGCGCGTGTCGTCCGCGGACCGCGGGGCACGCACCGGTAGCCCGGGCAGGTCTAGCAGGCGCGGGTTGATGGTGACGAGCTCGCCGTCGCGAGACAGCGCCATGCCGACGGTGAGCCGGTCCACGAAGTCCAGATCGGACAGGTCGGGGGTGCGGAGCGCGACCGCCACGTCGCGCTCGCTGTACGCGACGCGGTGGATCGCCATGTCGGTGTGCAGCGTGTCCATGAAGGGGTAGTAGTCGTCCTGCTCGGCGCGGGAGTAGCGCCACACCAGCGCGTCGCAGCGGCCGACCTGCTCGAGGCTCATGACCACCGACTGGCCCAACCGCTCGACGAAGAAGTTCTTGCAGGCCAGGCGAACGTCCTCGGCGCGGGCGTGCATCCCCATGAACACCGAGGAGTCGACGAACGTCCCGGTGGCGTGGTCAGCGGTGTGGTGGGCGGTGTGCTGGGCGACCGTGTCAGTCATGGCTGAGCAACACCTCCCGCATCGCCGCCATCGCGTCGGCGAACTGGTCGGGCCGGCGCGCCAGCGCGATGCGGACGTACCGCTCGCCGCGCTCCGGTGAGTCCCAGTGGAAGTACGTGCCGGGCAGCAGGTAGATCTCGTGCTCGAAGAGGTAGGCCTGCAGGTCGGTCGCGGTCACGTCCGAACCTGCGATGCGGAACCAGGCGACGCTGGTGTCGACGATCGGCTCCTGGTACTCCAGCATCGTCCCGTCCAGCATCTCCCGCGCGGTGCGCCGGTTCTCACGGATGACCTCGGCGACCGAGGCGAAGCCGTCCGCGATGGAGTCCTCCACGTACCGGGTGAGGAAGTTGAGCACGAAGGGGGAGACGTTGAGCAGCACGGCGGTGTGGATGTTGTAGATGTCCTCGCGGATGTCCTCGCTCGCGGTGAGCATCGCCGCCTTGGCGTCCTGGACCGGCCACGTCTTGCCGGTGTCCTCGATGGCGAGGTAGCTGACCCCCGACTCCTCGAGCATCCGGTAGATGTCGACGCGGTCGAGGTCGTCGGAGCACAGGACGAAGGACGCGAAGCAGAAGTCCATGATCAGCAGCTTGCCGGAGTCCTTGCAGAACCGGATCAACTCGGCGAAGCCGTCCTTGCCGTCCTTCAACAGCGTGAAACCGGTGGGGTTGTTGGGATCGACGACGTAGATGGCATCCGTCGACACGGCCGACATCCGCCGATGGATCGAACCGACGTCGTGCAGCGACTCCTCGGGGAACGAGTCGAGCTTCACGCCCATGTGCTTGAGCAGGTCGACCAGATTGTCGAAGCACGGCGTCACCAGGGAGACCGACATGTCTCGCTTCTGGAGGTACATCGCGGCGACCATCGTGGCCACGCTGGCCGAGTAGGACAGCAGCGTCTTGGCCATGGCCGCGGCCGTGGGTTGCTTGTGTAACCGGAAGAACGCGTCGAGGAACCGCTCCTCGGCCTCGGACTGCAGGCCGTTCTCCGACTCGTACCACAGCTCGGGGAGGCTCGCGACGATCTCCCGCTGCGCGTCCGACTGGCGCTGGTGGGTGTGCGCGTCGGCGAGGTTGTACGTGGTCTTGAGGGCCTGAATCTCGTGTTGGGTGAGATCGACGAACTGGCTCACGTCCGGCAGGAACGTGTCTCGGGCGAACACATCGTCCACAATGGCCGCGAGGTTGTCGTCACTGATCATCTGGCAGGGTCTCCATTCGTGTCCGCGTGCGTGGGAAGCGGTTGGGAACGGAAAGCAGGGCGTCGCCATCGTCGTCAGATGGGCAGCACGCGACCGGGTCAGCGACCGATCACGGCCGCCGCCCTGCTGACGATTCGATGGGTTGCGACTGAGCTAGGGAGACTGGGTCGTCTCAGCGGGGCCGACCGGCTCAATGCCCATAAATTCCCCGATCACGCAACTCGTGATGTTGCCATACGGCGATCGAGAATAAGGACGAAAGCAAACGGGAGTCCACCCACCGTTGTGACGATTTTCGTTCATCAGTTCGGCCGACACCGTTCGGCGCGGAGCCGAAAGGCGCCGGTGCTTCCGGAGGGTCCGGGTGGAAGCCGGGCGACGCGCGTGGCGACCTGGTGTCATCGGCGCCGGGATTCTCGCTGGCCGGCGGGCGCACCCTGGTTCGTCGTGGGCTCTTACGCCGAGTCGTTTACACCGCAACTATCATCCGACGCTCCGCCGAATGACGGATTCGCCCAACGGAAACGGCTTTCCGGCGCATCGCGAACGGTCCGGCCAAGTGGTTGAACCAATTGGCCACGGTTCCAAGCGGCGGCCGCGGCGGCGCGGGGCGGCGGGAGCCGGGACGCGCTCCGCGGTGCCGGGCGCATTCGCCGTCGACCTGCCGGACGACCGTCCGGGCCGGCGGGCCGGTATCATCGCTGCTGTTGCCCGTCGGGGGCGGCCCAGCTGGACTTTCGGATGTCCGGGGTGGGCCGGAATGACTGATTCGACCCGAGGGCACGACTCCGCCGAAATGATGAGACGGCCTCCGCAAAACGGGTAGGTCATCCGGCGATCGTACGAGTCGAATTCCGTCTTTTCGCTAAGCCCAAAGGCGGTTGTGCCGGGTTGGGTTCTGGTGCAGTCTGCTCCTGCTTATGCACACAGCGCCATTACGGGGTGACTCGACGCAGTGGATCGCGAGCGGAAGACAGAGCACGAGGAGCCGGCGCGTGTGCTCTTGCTCGACGAGCACTGGATCACGCGCGCGGCGCTCCGCGGGGCTCTCGCGAATGCCGTGGATCTCGAGATCATGGCCGAGGCGACGGACTGCGACGAGGCGATCGCCAGGTTGTGCACCGGCGGGCTCACCGCCGACGTGCTCGTCTTCACCGGTGCCACGGACCCGGCGAACCTGTGCTACCGCCTGGCGGACGAACTGCCGCAGTGGCCCGTTCGGCTGCTGATGATCGGCGGTGAGGTCTTCCCGGATTCGTTGGGGCGCCGGTATTCCGCGATGGGCTGGGGTTGGCTTCCGCAGTCCGCGGCGGAGAAGCACTTCATCGCGGCCGCGCGGCTCATCGCCGCGGGACACTGCATCGCGCCCGGACCGTCGACCGCCGGCAACGGCCGGTTCACCAACCTGGTCGCCCAGCTCACCGCCCGTGAGCTCGACGTACTGCGGCTGCTCGCGGAGGGCTGCACGAACGCCGAGATATCGGCGCGACTGCAGCTCGGCGAGAGCACCGTCAAGTCGCACGTGCAGAACCTGCTCAACAAGCTGGGTGCGCGAAACCGGGTGAGTGCGGCGATCTACGCGTACGAGATAGGTCTCGTCCACCTGGAAAGACAGACAGGGCAACGAACATCGCAGGGTGAGGACCCGTGCCATCTGGTAAGCGGATGAAGCTCGTGCGGTGCCACGAATCCAGCGTCAGGATGTGAGGCGGGGCTCAACAGACTATTCATCTCACCGCCAACGGTCTGAGCCGGACGCCGCACGCGAGAACAGGCTCAATCGTTTGAAACTTCCGTCTTCCCAATTCTGGAGTCTATTGTGAACAGTCGTCCTAGCCGCCTCCTCACCGGCCTCGTGTGCGCTCTCGCCCTGGTCGGCGTGGCGGCGACCGCCGGTTGTACCGATGAAAGCGGCGGATCCGAGGAGAGAATCACGCTCGGGTACGGCGCCTTCCCGGGCTGGTTGCCGTGGAAGGTCACCGAGGAGCAGGGCATTTTCGAGGAGAACGGGGTCAACGTCGAGCTGAAGTACTTCGAGAGCATCACCGACGGCAACAACGCCATGGCGAGCGGCGCGCTCGACGCCAACAACCAGACGCTCAACGACACGCTGTCGCTGCTGTCCGGCGGCGCGAAGCCGCACAAGATCGTCACGATCAGCGACACCTCCACCGGTGCCGACCAGCTCATCGCCCGGCCGGGCATCGGCAGCCTCAACGACCTCAAGGGCAAGAAGATCGCGGTCGAGGAGGGCATCATCAGCCACTACTGGCTAGCCCTCGTCCTGGAGGAGGCCGACCTCACCTTCGACGACGTCCAGCTCGAGTTGCTGACGACCGACGCCGGCACCGCCGCGTTCGTGAACGGCCAGGTGGACGCCGTGGTGAACTACCCGCCTTTCACCACCACCGCCCTGGAGCGTGAGGGCGCGCGGGCGATCTCGACCACCGCGGAGTTCCCGAACGCCTGCTCGGACCACCTCGCGGTCTCGGACGAGCTGATCAAGAACCGGCCGGACGACGTGCAGGCCCTCGTGAACAGCTGGTTCGACACGCTCGACTGGATCAACGACAACAAGCAGGCCGCCAACGAGATCCTGGCCGAGCAGGCCGGCGTCCCCGCCGAGGACTACGACAGCTACGCGGCGGGCCTGTCGATGTCGACCCTGCAGCAGAACATCGACGCGTTCACCCCGGGCACCACGCCCAAGAACCTCAACTTCCAGGCCGACGACATCTCGGACTTCCTCACCGACACCGGCCTGGCGGAGCGGCGGCCGGAGACCGAGGGCCTGATCGTCGACACGTTCGTCAAGGCGGCGGCGGCGGAACGGTGAGAACACCCGTCGACGTGGACCGCGTCGCCGACCCCCCGGT
>NZ_JBOHGB010000107.1:0-24178 GCF_050699935.1 Actinophytocola sp. | reverse complement strand
CCAATTCCGCACCCGCGACAACCGCTGGAACTACTACACCGGCCTCACCGACCCCCACAGCACCCACGGCTTCGAACTCATCGACTCCTCCGGCCCCAGCAAGCTCTACAAAATCACCGGCTGCGACCGGACCGTGACCCGGCCGGCTGAGTGAGGTGAGCTCGCCGCCGTTCGAGCAACGCGGTCAGGCCGAGGACGCCCGCGAGCGGCAGCAGCACGAGACCCGGCAGCTGGTAGCGCCACGAGAACTCGAACGCGGCCGACGCCAGCAGGATGGTCAGCGCCATACCCGCGGTGAGTAGCGCGGCCGAGCGGATTCCACTGCGCCGCGCCCGGCCGAGCCCGAACCCGGCGAGCAGCGCGACGATGCCGAAGATCCCCAGCAGCGTGCCCGGCGTGTAGCCGACGGAGAGCTGATAGGTGCGGAGGAACAGGCCGAGCGACGGCACATCGGACGGAGCGCGGCCGCTGAACCGTTCCGTGTACTCGGTGCTGGTCTGAGGGTGGTTGTAGTACTGGTAGCCCTCGGTGAAGTGCCACCGCAGCACGGTCACGTCACCGGGTGCGTCCTCCCGGACCGGCCGGAACCCCTTCAGGAAGTCCTCGGTGATGCCGCCGAGGACGTTCAGCGGCTGCTGGCGCACCACGGCCCAGGCGAACGACCGCTGCACCTCCCGGATGTCGGTGCCCGGTGGGAAGCTGTCTCGCCATTTCGCATCCGCCCCGCGATGGGCATATCGGTCCGGGTGCCGCTGACTGCGTGGCTCCTTGGGGCAGGCGTTGCGGAGCAGCGGGCTCAGCTCGAGCGTGTCGCAGTCGGCGACGACGGCGGCGCGGCCGTAGAGCACGTTTCCGGTGGTGTGGCTCAGCCCGACTTGTCCGGTCGACACGGTGAAGTACGCGCCGTAGGAGACGACGACGACCGCGAACCCCGCCAGGAAGGCCAGCGACCGCGCGGCGATGATCCGCCAGTTCTCCCGCCACGCACGCCACGCACCGCCCGCGATGACGAGGTAGCACAGCGCGGGGATCACCAGCGCGCCCACGATCAGCTTGAAGACCAGCGCCACGCCAAGCAGCAACCCACCCAACGCCGCTCGCCGCGGGCTGGGTGCCCCCCGGCCGATCAGCACCCACAGCAGGGCGACCAGCAACACCTGCTGCCACGCATCGGCCATGATCATCTGCTCGATCTGGAGCTCGTAGGCATCCAGCAGCAGTGGCGCGGCGGCGAGGGCGGCCAGCCACCTGCGTACCCCGAGGCGCAGGGCCAGCGCGTAGCTCGCCACCGCCGCCGCCAGCACCGCCACGTGCTGGATCGCCGTGACCAGCTCCAGGCCGCCCACCGCCAGCACGGGCCCGAGCACGAACAGGCTGTACCCGATGGGGTGCAGGCCATTCGGGGGGTACTCGCCGACGTAGTCCAGGTAGCGGAACGAGTCGCCGAACAGCAGCGCCGGCTGGTAGGCCACCCAGGCGAGCACCCGCAACACGGTGCCGGCCACCAGCAGCGTGATGATCAGCCAGTGACGGAGAAGCCCGGCGCGCAGCGCGGCTGCGCGCCGGGCCTGCGGTGCAGCGGATCCGTCTAGGCGTTGCTCGTCCTGGTCCACCGCACTCCGGGATGTAGCTTGTCCACATCGACTCGATGCTTGTTGGCTTCGACGATGTCGAACATCGACTCGATCAAGGTATCGGACAGCAGGTGCGGTTTCAGACCCAGCCTCTCCAGACCCGTGTGCACGACGTTGTAGTAGTGCTCCGGGGCCTCGACGCGGGGGTTCTCCAGGTGTTCGATCCGCACCGAGCCGGGGTATTGCTTGGCGACGGTGTCGGCGATGTCGCGCACCGACATGCTCTCGGTCATCTGGTTGAACACCCGGAACTCACCGGCCTCCGCGGGGCTCTCCACGGCCAGCCGGATGCACTCGACGGTGTCCCGGATGTCGATCATGCCCCTGGTCTGCCCGCCGGTCCCGTAGATCGTCAGCGGCTGGCCGAGCACCGCCTGGATGATGAACCTGTTCAGCACGGTGCCGAAGACGCCGTCGTAGTCGAGCCGGGTGGCGAGCCGGTCGTCCTGCGCGGTTTGCGGAGTCTGCTGGCCGTACACGACGCCCTGGTTGAGGTCGGTCGCCCGCAGACCCCAGATCCGGCAGGCGAACTCGATGTTGTGTGAGTCGTGCACCTTCGACAGGTGGTAGAACGAGCCGGGCCGCTTGGGGTACAGCACCCGGTCGGTGCGTCCCTTGTGCTCGATCTCGAGCCAGCCCTCCTCGATGTCGATGTTGGGGGTGCCGTACTCACCCATGGTGCCGAGCTTGACCAGATGGATCTCCGGGTCGATCTCGGCGATGGCGTACAGCAGGTTCAGATTGCCGATGACGTTGTTGTGCTGGGTGTAGACGGCGTGCGCCCGATCGATCATCGAATACGGTGCCGCCCGCTGTTCGGCGTAGTGCACTACGGCATCCGGACGAAACTTGCGCAGCGTTTCGTAGACGAAGTCAGCGTCGAGCAGGTCGCCGACGTAGGACCCGATTCGTTGGCCGGACACCTCCTGCCATGCGGCGATGCGCATGTCCAGGTCCTCGATGGGAACCAGGCTCTGCACGCCCAGCTCCTTGTCGTAGTCCCGTCTCGTGAAGTTGTCGACGATCGCTGTCTCGTGGCCGCGGTCCGATAGATGCAGGGCCGTCGGCCAACCCAGGTAACCGTCTCCACCGAGGACTAGGACTCGCACGAGCGCTCGCTTTCTGTTGATCTCCGTGTGAGCGGGTGACGCCCACCTGAGCTACCTTGGCACGGCATGGTAGGACACTGTTAACCGGTAACGGAGCCGCCATCAGTCGCACACACGGGCAGGAGATCTCGAGTGACCAGTTCCGGCGCATTCGCCGACGCCACCGGCCGGACGCTGGAAGGCGCCAGTCACCAACCGAGATACCGCCGCTACCAGTTCGACCTGATCTCCCCGCACTGCGGCCGCTCGGTGCTCGAGGTCGGCGCCGGACTGGGTGAGTTCGCCACGCAGTTCCGCTCCCTGCGGCGCCTGGTGCTCACCGACGTCGACCCCGGCGCCGTCGAGATGATGAGCCGCACGTTCGCCGACCGGCCCGAAGTGGAGGTCCGCCAGTTCGACGTCGGCGCGAAGCTGGAGCTGGGCGAGCCGGTCGAGTCGGTGGTCGCGATCAACGTGCTCGAGCACATCGACGACGACGCGGGTGCGCTGCGGTCGCTGGCCGGCCTCATCGAGCCGGGTGGCAGCATCGTGGCATGGGTACCCGGCTACCAGCAGCTCTACGGCGAGTTCGACCGCAAGGTCGGGCATGTCCGGCGCTACACCCCGGCCACGCTGGCCGACGCCGTCCGGCGCGCCGAGCTCGACCTCGAGCTGGTCAAGCCGGTGAACCTGCTGGGCGGCATCGCGTGGTGGCTGGCCGTGCGCAAGGGTGGCGCGGGCACGCCGAACCCCAAGCTCGTCAGCGTGTACGACCGGTTCGTCGTGCCGGTGACTCGAGCCATCGAACGCGTGGTGCGGCCGCCGTTCGGCCAGTCCGTACTGTGTGTGGCACGCAAACCGCTGCACGCAGACGACTGACGGGGGCCGAGACGGGATGACCAACGTGCTGACGCCGAGCCCCGAGCGCAGGCAGCGGGCCAAGCTCTGGGGCCGGTACACGGCGGCGTCGGTCATCGCCGGCGTGATCAGCGAGCTCGTCTTCCTCCTCGCCTACTGGTTCGAGGCGGCGCCGGTCGTCGCCAGCGTGGTCGCGTTCGTGGCCGGGGCCGTGCCGAACTACCTGATGAACCGGCGCTGGGCCTGGCGGCGGACCGGCAGGCCGCACCCGGTCCGCGAGACACTGCCCTACGCCGTGATCATCGTCAGCACGGCGCTGGTCGCGATCCTGGCCACCACGCTTGCCGACCGATGGGTGGTCGCGCACGTCGACTCGCACGAACTGCAGGTCTTCCTGGTCGGCGCGGCGTTCCTGGGTACCTACGGCGTCATGTTCGTGCTGAAGTTCGTGCTGTTCGACCGGCTCTTTGCCGGCCGGCCAGCACGTACTCCCGGACCCACGTCCCCAGCATGACCCGGGCGTAGTTCCGCCCGTACACCAGGCTCCGACCCTTCTTGGTCACCCCGGCATCGCGCAGCCGCATCGTCATCGGCACCTCGAGCACCCGGGCGCCCCGGACCAGCACCCCGAGCAGCAGCTCCGAGGACTGGTACTGCGGTTCGGTCAACGTCACCGTGCGGGCCAGTTCGGCACGCATGCCGCGGAAGCCGAAGGACGTGTCGGTGATCTTGCGCAGGGTCAGCACGGACGCCAGCAGCGCGAACACCCGCACGCCCAGCCAGCGCACCCGGTCGGCCGCCTCCTCGCGCCCCAGCCGCCGCGAGCCGGTCACGAAGTCGGCCCGGTCGTCGAGCAGCGGTCGCAGCAGCGACTCCATCTCGTCGCTGTCGTACTGCCCGTCGGCGTCGGTGGTCACGACGTAGCTCGCACCGCACTCGGCCGCCAGCCTGTACCCGAGCCGCAGGGCCGCCCCCTGGCCACGGTTGCGGGCCGCCACGCAGCTGTACACGCCGCTCTCGACCGCGACCCGCGCGGTGTCGTCCGTCGCGCCGTCGACGACGACCAGCACGTCGACCGGCAGGTCGCAGCACTCCTTCGGCATGTCCGCGAGCACCGGGCCAAGGCTCGACTCCTCGTTGTACGCGGCGATCACCACGACCACCGGCGCCAGCTCGGGATGCGAGCACCGCGCATGGAACTCCCGGACCGCGTCCGCGTCGACGTCGTCCGGAAAAGGCGCCAGCCGTAAGTTCACGACGCCCCCTCGAAGGCTCGGTGCCGCTCGCGGTCGCCCTGTGTTGAACGGTTCGCTCCGCAAGCTCCGCTCACAACAGCCCCTCCTCCTGCTCGAGGAAGTACCGCCACGTGGTCGCCAGTCCCTCCGCCAGCGGGATCGACGAGCGGTGGCCGATGGTCTCGGCACTGCGCGAGACGTCGACCACGACCGCGGGCATCTCGCCGCCCGGGGCGGGCACGTGCTCCTCGGGCAGTGGTCGACCGGTCACCCGGCGCACCGTCGCGATCATCTCGAGCACCGAGACCGAGTGACCGGAGCCGATGATCGCCCGGCCGGTGTAGCCGCTGTCCCACGCTCGCAGCGTGCCGGCGACCACGTCGTCCACGTGTACCAGGTCGCGCCGCTGCTCGCCGTCGCCGTACACGCGCACGCCGTCGCCGGACAGCACGGCACGCATCATCCTCGCCACGAAGCTGTCCTTGTGCGCCATCCCCGGCCCGTAGACGTTGGTGAACCGCAAGGCGCAGGTCGTCATCCCGTAGGCCCCCGCGTAGCCGGACAGCAACATCTCGCAGGCGGCCTTGGTCGCGCCGTACGGGGTGAGCGGGCGCAGCGGCAGGTCCTCGGTGATCGTGGCCGCACCGATGTCACCGACGACGGCGTTCGTCGATGCCAACAGGAAGCGGTCCACGCCCCGCGCCCTGGCCAGCTCGAGCAGCTCCTGGGTGACGGCGACGTTGTCGGCGTACGTCTCCGAGGGGTGCTCGACCGACTGCAGCACGGAGGTTCGCGCGGCCAGGTGGACGATGCCCACGGTGCCGGGGGCCACCGCGGCGTCGCGAATCCCCGGGTCGTTCAGGTCGCCCTTGAGATAGGTGACCCCGTCGATCTCGTCCACCGGCGGTTCCCGGTCGGCGACGGTGACGGCCATGGCTCTTCGCCGGAACGCGCCGACAACCGCGCGGCCGATGAAGCCGCTGCCACCCGTCACCAGAACTCGTTCGGGCTCCCAGCTGGTCTGTGTAGCCACGGTGGGCAAACGTACCCGCTGCACTGAGGGCACCCGCGTTCGGGACCGGCCAAGATCGGTGTCGCCGCCCCGATCGGTGACGCGGAGCAACCTGATGATCGCCCGACGTCGAGGACCACCCTGGCACGCGGTCAGCGCCGGCAGCCGCGCTCACCGGCTGAGAGCGACGATGACGGTCCGGGCGAGGGCGAGCGCGTCGTGGACGCCGTTGTCGGTGCCCTTCTCGAAGTCGTCGCCCGCGGTGGCCATCGTGTTGGTGATGTGGGCCAGGCACACGACGTCTCGGCTTCGTGCGGTGGCGTAGGCGTAGAGCGCGGCGGCTTCCATCTCCACGCAGGTGATGCCCTCGGCTTCCGCGGCGGCGACCGCGGCGGCGGTCTCGCGGTAGGGGGCATCGGTGGTCCACGCGGTACCGGTCAGCACCGGTTCGGGGAGGTTGTCGAACGCGCCGTGGAGTCGGGTACGCAGCTTGTCGTCGAGGTGGCTCCATCGTGCCGGCGGCTGGTAGTGGGTGCTGGTTCCCTCGTCGCGCAGCGCCCGGTCGATGAGCACGAAGCACGGGAGCCGGTCGATCGGGGAGATCTGGCCGGCGGAGGTGATGCTGATGACGAGGTCGGCGCCGGAGGCGGCGAGTTGTTCGGCGACCAGCACGGCGAACGGTGCGCCGACGGCCATGCCCACGACGCCGATCTCGATGCCGTCGAGCTCGACGGTCCACATCTCGGTGTGGTAGCAGGCCCATCCGGGGTGGCGGCGGCCTCGGCCGCTGGCGGCGAGGTGCCGCACGATGTCGCCGTCGGGGTCGAGCAGCCCGACCGAAGGGACGGGAACATCGGGAAGGTCGTTCTGGCGGCGGGCCTCACGCAGCAGGTTCGCGGGTTCGAACAGCGACGGGGCGGCGTAGTCCTTGCCTGCCAACAAAGGAAGGTCGTCAGCGGCCACGGCCGGTGCCCTCCGTCAAGCTCTCCGTCACGCTCCTTGGCACGTCCACCCGGCTCACACCCGGACCAGCACCTGGTCCAACGACTTCCGCACCAGATCCGGCACCGTCGCGTCCTCGGCGGGATAGCCGACCGGGATCACCGCGAACGCCTTCTCGTTCCGCGGCCGCCCCAGGATCTCGCCCAGGAATAGCAGTGCTTGTGCTTGGCCCCGGTCTCCTCGTCCAGGTAGTACCTCTGCCCGAACACCACGATCAGGTAAGGCGCATCGGTCAGCTGCGGCTTGTGCTCGTCGGTGCCCAACTGCCGCAGTGCCGTCAACCACTCCTCCCCGAGCCGCCCGTCGTAGGACTTGCGCTCCTCCGCCTCGGCGGCCTCCCGAACTCGTGCCCGTATTCCCTGGTCCGTCACCGGCACGAACCTCCACGGCCGCCGGTGCGCACCCGACGGCGCGGTGGACGCCGCCGCGATCGCGTCCACCACCAGTCGTTCATCCACCGGTTCGGACGCGAACACCCGCACTGTTCGCCGCTGCGCCATCCGCTCCCGCAACCACGCGGACGTCCGCACGGCCTCCTCGACCGGCACTCGCGGCGGCCGGTACTCGCCGCCCAGCATCGGGTTCGACACCTCCATGACCGCCACTCTGCCCGAATCCCGCTCGCGACGATGCGGCGACTCTTCGGACTCGACCACGCGGCCCTCCCCCGGGTTCGTCGGGATCGCCGGATTCAGCGGGGACGTCTCATGGGCAGGTGGTAGCCACGACGCAGCGCCAGGTCGACGACGCGTTGCGGCAGCACCGCTTTCAGGTAGGGAACCCAGACGCCGTCCCAGCCGGCGCCATACCGTGCCCGAGGTGCGGACACGGACGCGACCTTCCCGATCACCGCCGCGGCCTTTCGAGGGTCCGCACCACGTCGAAGGGCGTCGCGGAGCGTGCGGTGGGCGCTTTCGCGTGGGCCGTCGTAGTCGCTGATCGTGGCCTCGGTGACCGAGCCGGCGCGCAACACCCCGGTCGCGAACGCCCCGGGCTCGACCAGGGACACCGCGATACCCAGGTGCCACACCTCGTGGCGCAACGCCTCGGTGTAACGCGCGAGCGCGGCCTTGGAGGCGGCGTAGAAGCCCTCGCCAGGCTCACCGACCCACGCGGCCAGCGACCCGACGTTGATGATGCGCCCCCGCCGGCGCTCCCGCATGCCGGGCAGCACGGCGTGGGTGACCCGCACGGTGCCGAAGAAGTTCGCGTCCATGACCGCCGCCGCGTCCGCGTCGCTGGTCTCCTCGACGAAACCCTCCTGCATCACCCCAGCGTTGTTGACCAGCACATCCAACTGGCCGGCACGGGCGAGTACCTCGTCGACGCAGCGCCGGACGGACTCCGCGGAACGCACGTCCAACCGGAGCATCTCCACCCCGCCCTCGTCCGGGTGCTGCCCGCGGGAGGTGGCGAACACCCGGGCGCCCCGCTCGGCGAACAGCCGGGCCGTTGCCTGACCGATCCCCGACGACCCGCCCGTGACCAGTACGGTCCGTGCCACCAGCGGCTGCGCCGGTGTGGTTGCGGCCATGGCCCGCGTCCCTCCTGTCGGGCTGTCACGCCAACAAGCCAGTGTGCCGCGACCGCATACCGTGCCGTCGGGTTGTCCGATTGTCACTCGGAGGAGTCGCTTGACGCGCTAGCGTAGTCAGTGATGGAACCGGGTGACCTGCTCGCCGGGCGGTACCGGCTCACCTCGCTCATCGGTCGCGGCGCGATGGGCGTGGTGTGGTGCGCCCACGACGAGCGGCTCGACCGGGTGGTGGCGGTCAAGGAGCTGCTCGTCGACACGTCGCCGTACCACACGAAGCCCGAGGAGGCCACGGCGCGCGTCATGCGCGAGGGGCGGATCGCGGGCCGGCTTCGGCATCCGAACGCGATCACCGTCCACGACGTGGTCGAGCACGACGGGCGGCCCTGGCTGGTCATGGAGTACTTGCCGGCGGTGAGCCTGGGCACGGTGATCGGCGCGCGCGGGGCGCTGCCGCCGGAGGACGTGACGGCGATCGGGGTACAGGTCGCCGCCGCCCTGGCCGAGGCCCACGCGGCCGGCATCGTGCACCGCGACGTCAAGCCGGACAACGTGCTCATCACGGAGGACGGCACCGCGAAGCTCACCGACTTCGGCCTCGCCCGCGCGGCGGGCGACGCGACGGTGACCGCCTCCGGGTTCGTCGCCGGCACACCCGCGTACCTCGCCCCGGAGGTCGCCGCGGGCCAGGACGCGGACTTCCGCTCGGACGTGTTCTCCTTCGGCGCCACGCTCTACGACGCGCTCGAGGGTTCGCCGCCGTTCGGCGTGGACGACAACACGATCGCGATGCTGCACACGGTGGCGGCGGGCGTGGTCCGGCCGTCGCGGCGGGCCGGCCCGCTCTCCGGGCTGCTGATGTGGTTGCTGCGCCCCGACCCGGCCGACCGGCCGTCGATGCGCGACGTGCACGACGCGCTGACCGCGGCCGTCGACGGCAGGCCGCTGCCGGAGTACCACCCGCCGGAACCCGCACCACCCGCGGAACTCGTACAGCCCATACAGTCGGCGCGGCGCGTGTCGCACCGGACCGCCGTGGCCGGGGTGGCCGCCACCGCCCTGGTGGCCGCCGGGGTCGCGCTGGGCCTGCTGATCGGGGACCCGGTGTCCACCGGCGCGCCCGCCGCGCCACCGGTGTCGACCAGCACGACCGCGACCACCACGACCCCGACCACATCGGCGCCGCCGACCACCTCGAGCGTGCCCACCGCGTCCACCGCGCCACCCGCGCCGACCACACCCACCGAGCCCGCGCCGCTCGTCCCGGCGTGCGTGGCGAGCTACGAGATCACGAACTCCTGGCCGGACGGCTACCAGGCGGCGGTGACGGTCCGCAACAACGGCTCCCGGCCGCTCATCGGGTGGACCGTCCGCTGGACGATGCCGAACGGCCACGAGATCAACAACCTGTGGGACGGTGTGCTCTCCACGGACCGTGCCACGGACGGCACCGCGATACGGGTCGCCAACGTGGAGTCGAACAAGACGGTCCCGGCCGGCGGCTCGGCCACCTTCGGCCTGGTCGTCGTGGCCCCCCGAGGCGAACGCGACGAGCCGGCGCTCACCTGCGAACCCGGTTAGCACACCCGAAAGGCCACCGGCGGAGGTCACTAGGATGACCGCGTGGCGCAGACCGCGGGAGTGATCAACCGGGAAGGCCGCGGCAACGACGCGGAGTTCAGGGCGCTGCTCGCCGCTTCGCCGCCCGCGGTGCGAGAGCTGGCCAGCGCCGTCCGGGATCTCGTCTACGACGTGCTTCCACAGACGGTCGAGGTGGTGTGGCCGCGTCAGCGCTCGGTGGGGTGGGGTACCGGTCCCAGGAAGTTCACCGAGCAGTTCGCCTACCTGATGCCGTTCAAGGGCCACGTCACGCTCGGCTTCTACCGTGGTGGTGAGCTGCCCGACCCGGAGGGTCTGCTGCCGGCGTCGGGCGGCAGGCAGGTGTCCGGGACGCTCAGCATGCGCAGCATCAAGATCTCCCACCCCGACGAGGTCGGCCGCCCCGCGCTGCGGGCGCTCGTCGAAGCGGCTACCCGCACCGGAATCCCCGGTCCGGACGACATCGGGTGACACCCGGTCGATCCGACATTCTCCGAAATCAGAACCTGGCCGCACATTCTCCGACAATGAATTTGATCGACCGAGAAGCACCGCGGGCCAATTCGACCAACATTTAGCTCGGCCTCGAGTTGGTGCCCTGATTCGCCTGGTGCCCGGCCTGCTCGTGGCGATGTGCGTGGTCACGGTGTGGTTCGGCATGCGGAAGAACGCCAAGGCACGGCGGGTCCGTCCCCGCCGAAGCGAGCTGATCACCCCGCCAGCAGGTTGCCTCGCCGACCGGGCAATCGACCGGGCACTCCACCGAGTACGACGTCGACGAACGCGTTCAGCGAGGTCGCCCTCGGCACCTCGGAGTCCGGGCAGACCTCGTGTGGGTCGTACAGGAACGCGTGCGCGCAACCGGCTCGGACGGCGCCGCGGACGTCGGTGAGCACGTCCCCGAGAAACGCGCATCGCGACAGTGGCACGCCGATGAGCGTGGCGGCGTGCCGGTAGATCGCCGGATTCGGCTTGTCCCACGGAACACGACCGGAGTCGACGACGACATCAACCAGGTGGGCGAGCCCTGCCCGGGCGAGTCGGACGTCGACGTGTCCGTCTGACTGGCTGACCAGGCCGACCGGCACCTTGACCTCACGTAGCCGAGACATGGCATCGGCCGCATCCGGATTGACCTCGCTCCACACCCGGCTGGTGAGCGCCGGGTCCTCGAGTATCCGCTGATGCACGGCCCACCCGACCGACTCGTCCACCCGCAACGCCTGGGACCAGTGCCGTGCCCAGGACCGCACGTCAGTCAGCACGAGCCCGGCCCGATCCGCGTCCCGATCGGCGAGCGCGAACGCCCGTGCGGCGTGTCCCGACCTGACGAACGTATGGGCGGTTTCGCGGAAGATGTCCTGCACGGCCGCCGCGGACGGTCCGATGAGGACCGCACCCACGTCGAACAGCACAGCCTCGATCGTCCTGGCGGGTTCGTCCCTCATTAGCCGGCTCTCCGTATCTGTCTCAGCGATGCCGTGCCGAATGGCCACGCGCTGACAACACACTCGAGCCCGTTCCTCGCACATGGCTCAACAACGGCTCGAGCCGACAGCCAGTCGCCGCCCCACCACTTGACCAACCGAGCTGATCCAGCTACGAAGCGGAAACCGGGACGGGCGGACGGGTCGTAGCGGGCCGGGGTGCGGTCACTCCGATGCGGGTCGTGGTCGCGGCATCCCGTTCCGGCCGGCGACTCGGGCCAGGAGGGTGTCGACACGCTCGATGTTGCGGTCGTCGGCAGCGGCCAGCGCGATCTTTCTCGCGTTCGCGGCGGGCGTCTCCGGAGGCACCACGAGAAGCGTGACCCGGCGACCGCGGGAGTCGGCGACGTCGATCGTGTTGGCGCCCTGGTAGTGGAAGCCGCCGAGCGTGACCCGGGTGGCACCGACCTCGAGCCGGCGAGCCACCGGCTGCCATTCGTCGAGGTTGTAGGCCATCCGCTCGATGGCACCGAGCCGAGTTGCCAGCGCCGCGAACAACACCGGCAACTCGGCGGCCAGATCCCGTGAACGGGGCCACCAGGCCCCGTCGACATGTCCCGGGTCCCCCGTGGCGGGCGCCGCCGGCTTCAGGTGCACGCGCGGCGGCTGCTCTGCCGAATCGGCATCGGAGGTGACTGCGGGATCATGCGGGACCGACGTCATGTCGGGACTCCCTCCCCGATCGAGACGTCGACCGGACGGGCTCGCCGAGGACGAAACCGGCCTGAGTGCCGGCATACGAGTTGCCGTCGACGACACGAGCCTACACCGCGAGATCACCGCGAAATCGCCCGCGACGAGCCGCCAACCTGCCCGCATGTCAGGGGCAGCGGATCGGGTGGTCGCTGGCGCGACCCGGGCTGGTCGCGTAGCGTGCTCGGTGGGGCCCTCACCGTCGCCAACCAGTTCACGACGCCCACCGCCCCGAACAGGCCAGGTCACGGGGCAGTTGTAGGCGCAGTCGCGAGGCCGCCGATCGCCCCCCGTCAGCCTCCTCCCCAGTCTCACCGAGCCGGACCCGTGGGAACCCATTCCCACACCGGCTCCACACCCCAACTACCAGCTCCGAGGAGTACCTCTCAATGACACCAACGACTCAGACCGATTCACCGGAGGCCGCGGCCACGCCGATGATCTTCAGTCACGTCGCGATCGACGAGCCCGCGACACGCGCGACCTCCAGCGAACGAGCGAACCGAGCGCACCCTGTCCGCTTCGCCGCGCCGACCAACCGGCCGCGACGGTGACCGCGACGCTGCCGGGCAGCGAGTACGCGGCGCTGTCCCGCGAGGTGCGTGACGCCGGGCTGCTGCGGCGCAGGTACGGCTACTACGCGCTCAAGATCACCATCAACCTGCTGGCCTTCGCCGGCGCCTGGGTCGGCTTCGCGTTCCTGGGAGACACTTGGTGGCAGCTGTTCATCGCCGCCGCACTGGCCATCGTGTTCGCGCAGCTGGCCTTCATCGGGCACGACGCCGGGCACCGGCAGATCTTCCGCACGCGCCGACCCAACGACGCGGTCGGCACGATGCACGGCGGCCTGGTCGGCATGAGCTACCAATGGTGGATCCACGGGCACACCCGCCACCACGCCAACCCCAACCACGAGGAGCACGACCCCGACCTCAACAACGTCGCGCTCGCGTTCACCAGCACCCAGGCGCGCCTGCGGACCGGACTCCGGCGCTGGATGGCCAAGCACCAGGCCGCCCTGTTCTTCCCACTGCTCACGCTGGAAGGCCTGAACCTGCACGTCTCCGGCGTCCGCGCCGTGCTCCGCGGCGAGACGAAGGCGCGACGCGTCGAGGGCGCGCTGCTGACGGCTCACCTCGCCGGCTACCTCGTGACGGTGTTCCTCGTCCTCTCCCCCGGCCTGGCGTTCGTGTTCATCGCCGTGCACCAAGCCCTCTGGGGCGTCTACATGGGATGCTCGTTCGCGCCCAACCACAAGGGCATGCCCACCATGACCGGCACGTCGGTCGACTTCCTCCGCAGGCAGGTGCTGACCGCCCGCAACATCCGCGGCGGACGGTTCACCGACTTCCTCCTCGGCGGCCTGAACTACCAGATCGAGCACCACCTGTTCCCCAGCATGCCGCGCCCACATCTGCGCCACGCGCAGCCCATCGTGCAACGCTTCTGCGCCGCGCACGGAATCCCCTACAGCGAGACCAGTCTCCTGCGGTCCTACCGCCACGTACTGGAGCACCTCCACGACCTGGGTGCGCCACTGCGGGCCGCGGACCGCGCTCGTCCACCTGTTCCCGCTTGACGGTTCGCGAACACCTCGAAGGTGCTCCGTCGTGGGGCAGGCCTTATCTTGCCCGGGTGCTCTCCTTCACCCAGGTCGACGTGTTCACCGACGAGCTCCTGTCCGGCAATCCGGTCGCGGTGGTGCACGGCGCCGACGAACTGACCACCGAGCAGATGGCCGCGTTCGCCCGCTGGACGAATCTCAGCGAGACCACGTTCCTGCTCTCCCCCACCGACCCGGCCGCGGACTACCGGCTGCGGATCTTCACCACGGCCCGCGAGCTGCCGTTCGCCGGGCATCCGACGATCGGGTCCGCCCGCGCGTGGCTCGCGGCCGGCGCGACGCCGAAGACGCAAGGGCGGCTGGTCCAGGAATGCGGTGCGGGCCTGGTGTCCTTGCGCCGCAACGGGAACCGGCTCGCCTTCGCCGCGCCTCCGCTGCTGCGTGGCGGTCCCGTCGAGCCGGAGACTGTCGACGCGGTCGCCGCCGCGCTCGGGGTCGCACCGGGCGAGATCGTCGACGCCCAGTGGGCCGACAACGGGCCGGGTTGGGTGGCGGTGCTGCTCGCCGACGCGGATGCCGTGCTGAACCTGACACCCGACCCGACCGCGTTCGGCCGGTACACCGACGTCGGCGTGGTCGGCCCGTACCCACCGGGCGGCGACGTGGCCTTCGAGGTCCGCGCGTTCGTGGTCGACGACGGGTTCTTCGAGGACCCGGTGACCGGAAGCCTGAACGCCGCGATCGCGCAGTGGCTCATCCCCGCGGGAAGGGCGCCGTCCGCCTACACCGCCTCGCAGGGCACGAAGCTCCGGCGCCGCGGCCGCGTCCACGTCGAGCGGGCCGGCGACGACATCTGGATCGGCGGCGACACCGTCGTCGGCATCACCGGAACCGTGGCCCTCTGAGCCGCCTCGGCGGTCTAGCGCTGATCGGCGAGCTCGGCGAAGGTGCGGATGGTGGCCGCACGGCTCTCGCCGGGCCGGACGAACGGCACGATCGACACCTGGTCGACGCCCGACTTCGCCAGCCCGGCGAGCCGGTCGCGGCACTGGTCCGGCGAGCCGGCGAGCGCGAACAGGTCGACCAGGGCGTCCGGCACGATGTCCGCGTGGCCTGCCTCGGTGTCCATGTGGTGGTAGTAGTCGTAGCTGTCCCGGATCCGGTCGATGGCCGCCCGCAGCGACGGGTCTACCTCGGCGGGTAGGGGCCGGATGCACACCCTGGCGACATGCGCCCTGGCCAGGTCGCGGGCCCGCACCGGGTCCTCGTCGATGGCGGTCGGGGTCCACAGCACGATGTGCAGGTCCGCCAGCCGGCGGCCGGACTCCCGCGCGCCCTGTTCGACGGTGTCCAGTGCCGCGGTGACGAACTCGGGGGCGGTGCCGACCAGAACGATGACGCCGTCGGCGATCCGGCCGGCCAACCGCAGGATCTTGGGCGCCGACGCGGCGATGTAGATCGGGACGTCGACCGGCTCGGTGAGGTAGCTGAGGTGGAACTCGGCTCCGCTGTCGGCTTCCCGCACCGGCTCGCCCCGCAGCAGTGTGCGCAGCTCGGCGACCGCGCGCTCCAGTTGTGCCAGCGTGAGCGGTTTGCGGCCCATGGTGCGCAGCGACGAGTCTCCGGTGCCGATGCCGAGGGCGACCCGGCCGCCGGTGAACTCGGCGAGGCTCGCCCAGGTGGAGGCCAGCAGCGACCGGTGCCGGGTGACCGCATTGGTCACGCCGGTGCCCAGCACCACCCGCTCGGTGCCGACCGCGGCCGCGCCCATGGTGATCGAGGACTCCCGCCAGATGTTCTGCGAGTCGCCGAACCAGACGTTGTCGTAGCCGAGGCTCTCGGCGAGCAGCGTGTAGTCCCGGATGACCCCCACCGGCTCGGTGGGAAAGAGCCCGACGCCTTTGCTGAACACCACGCCTCCTATGTATCCTGGGTAATATATACAATCTACGTAATTTCACCCTGGAAGGGAAGTGCGCATGGCCGAGGCACCCGATGCGCAACGGGCCCTGTTCGACCTGGACACGCTGCTCACCGATGACGAGCGGGCGGTGCGCGACACGGTCCGCCGGTTCGCCACCGACAAGGTGCTCCCCCACGTGCCGGACTGGTTCGAGCAGGGCGTCCTGCCGGGTGAGCTGGCTGCGGAGTGCGGGTCGATGGGCCTGTTCGGCATGCACCTGCGCGGCTACGGCTGCGCGGGGATGACCGCGGTCGAGTACGGCCTCGCCTGCCTCGAGCTGGAGGCCGTGGACAGCGGGCTGCGCAGCCTCGTCTCGGTCCAGGGTTCGCTGGCGATGACCGCGATCCACAAGTTCGGCTCCGAGGAGCAGAAGCAGCACTGGCTGCCCGGAATGGCCGCCGGCGAGGCGATCGGCTGCTTCGGGCTCACCGAGCCGGACCACGGCAGCGACCCGGCCGGCATGCGCACCAGGGCCACCGCGTCGGGCGGTGACTGGGTGCTCAACGGCACGAAGATGTGGATCACGAACGGGGGCATCGCCGACGTGGCAGTGGTGTGGGCCCGCACCGACGAGGGCATCCGTGGCTTCCTGGTGCCGCGCGGCACGCCCGGGTTCACCGTCCACGACGTGACCAAGAAGCTGTCCCTGCGCGCGTCGGTCACCTCCGAGCTGGTGCTCGACGACTGCCGCGTGCCCGCGGCCAACCTCCTGCCCGGCGTCACCGGCCTGCGCGGGCCACTGAGCTGCCTGAACGAGGCCCGCTACGGCATCCTGTGGGGTGCGCTGGGCGCGGCTCGGTCGTGTTTCGACGCCGCCCGGGAGTACGCGCTGACCCGCGAGCAGTTCGGCCGGCCGATCGCGGGATTCCAGCTCACCCAGCGCAAGCTGGTGAACATGCACCTGGAGCTGACCAAGGGGCTGCTGCTGGCGCTGCACCTCGGCCGGCTCAAGGACGCCGGGAGGCTCACCCCGCAGCAGGTCAGCCTGGGCAAGCTGAACAACGTGCGGGAGGCGCTCAAGATCGCCAGGGAGGCCCGGGGCATCCTGGGCGCCAACGGGATCACCCTGGAGTACCCGGTGATCCGGCACATGAACAACCTCGAGTCGGTGCTCACCTACGAGGGCACCGACGAGATCCAGACGCTCATCGTCGGCCAGGCGCTGACGGGCCTGGCCGCGTACGGCTGAGCCGACCGGGTGGCCGTCAGGCCGGCGGCGCCTCCGCGATCCGCAGCCAGGCCAGGATCTCCTCCGTGTGCTCGCCGAGCCCCGGCGGCCGTCGGGTACTGGCCGGGCTGACCCCGTCGAGCCGGAACGGGCTGGCCACCTGCGGCACCGTCCCCTCGCCGTCGCCCACCTCCCGAACCGGACGTAGCCCGAGCCGATCCGCCAGGGCGAACGCCTCGTCGACGCCGTTCACCGGTCCGGCCGGGATGCCGGCGTCGCGCAGCCGGCCCAGCACCTCCTCGGCCGCCAACGGCCGGATCGCGCGGTCCAGCTCGGTGATCAGCCGCTCGTGGTTGGCCACCCGCGCCGAGTTGGTGCGGAACCGGTCGTCGGCGGCCAGGTCCGGGCGGTCGAGCGCCGCGCACAGCGCCGCGAACTGGGCGTCCGTGCCGACGCCCAGCGCGATCGGCCGGTCGGCGGCGTGCAGCAGCTCGTACGGCACGATGCTCGGGTGCGCGTTGCCGAGCGCGACCGGCGGCTGCCCGGTGCACAGGTACGCGGACGCCTGGTTGACCAGGCTGCTCAGCAGCGACGACAGCAGGTTGATCTCGACATGGGCGCCGCGCCCCGTCTGCTCGCGGCGGCGCAGCGCGGCCAGCACGCCGATCGTCGCGTGCAGCCCGGCCAGCACGTCGACCAGCGCGACGCCGACCTTCATCGGCTCGCCGCCGGGCTCGCCGGTGATGCTCATCAGGCCGCCGACCGCCTGCACGATGAAGTCGTAGCCCGGCAGGTCCCGGCCGCGGCCGCTGCCGAAACCGGAGAGCGAGCAGTACACCAGCCTCGGGTTCACTCCGGCCAGCTCGTCGTGGCCGAGCCCGAACTCGTCCATGGTGCCGGGCCGGAAGTTCTCCACCAGTACGTCCGCGCGGGCGGCCAGCGCCCGTGCCGCCGCCCGGCCCCGTTCGGTCGCCAGGTCGAGCACCGCGCTGCGCTTGCCGCGGTTCACGGCCAGGAAGTACGTGCTGTCCCCGCCGTGGTACGGCGGACCCCAGGCTCGGGTGTCGTCGCCGTGGCCGGGCCGCTCGATCTTGATCACCTCGGCACCGAGGTCGGCCAGCATCATCGTGGCGAGCGGGCCGGACAGGACCCTGGAGAAGTCGACGACGACCACACCGGCGAGGGGGTCGGTCATTCGAACCACCGGGGCGAGGTGGTGCGCGGCGGGCTCAGCGCGGCGTGCGTGACCACCAGGCGCGGCTGGCCGGAGCCGAGCGCCTCGCGGAGCGCCTTCTCCAGCTCGGTGCCGACCCCGTCGACCTCGCTGACCTCGATGTCGAACGCGCCGCCGAGGGCCGGCCAAGCCGGGCTGTTCAGCTCGACGCCGCGGATCGGGTCCCCGGCCACCTCCTGGTCGTAGCGCAGCATGCCGTAGCCGCCGTCGTCGACGACCAGCACGGTCGCCGGCATCCGGTACTGGGCCAGCGTGGCCAGCTCGCCGGCGGCGAACAGGAAGCCGCCGTCGCCGCAGACGGTGAGCACGGGGTGCCCGGCCGCGGCCGGGCCGACCGACGCCGGCAGCGCGTAGCCCAGGGTGCCCCAGCCGACCGGGTACTGCAGCCCTCGGGGCCGGCCGGCGCGGCCGTATCCGCCGTACCAGTAGCCGGGCACGGCCATGTCGCACACGACCACCGTGTCGTCGGTGATCGCCGCCTCGACCGAGCGCAGGAAGGCAACCGCGGCCGTGGTGCGTGCGTCGGCGCCGAGGCGCGCCCAGACCGCCTCGCGCACCGCTCGCAGGGACTGAGCCGACCTCTGCTCCCGGCCCGGTATCCGGTCGAGCAGTGCGGCGAGAGTGTCCCTGGCGTCGCCCAGCACGCTCAGGTCCGGCCGGTAGTTCTTGGCCAGCTCCTCGGCCGCGCAGTTGATCACGGCGAGCTCGGCCGGCATCGGCATCCGCCAGTTGCGGGTCATCATGCCGTCGAACCCGGTACCCACCGCCAGCATCAGGTCGGCGCCGGCGATCAGCTCGGCCACCTCCGGCTCGTGCGGCGGCAGCCCGACCGCGCACGGGTGGTCACCGAGCACGCCGCGCGCGGCGTAGGTCGTGATCACCGGGGCGTCCAGCCGTTCGGCGAGCCGGGCCAGCTCGAGCTCCGCCCCGGACTGCAACACGCCACCACCGGCCCAGATCACCACCCGGTCGCGGTCGGCGAGCAGTCGGGCCAGCCGTTCCACGTCCGCGGTATCAGCCCGCACCCGCACCCGCTCCCGCGACACCGGCAGCGGCACCGGCGGCGGCGCGGGCCGCGACAGCACATCTGTCGGCACGTCCAGGTACACCGGTCCACGCGGCCAGGCCAGCGCGACGCCGATCGCCTCGCTCAGTGCCTCGACGGCAGCCTCGGCGGTGCGCGGCCGGAACACGGCCTTGGCCAGTGGCTCGAACAGTCCCGCCTGGTCGCGCGACTCGTGCAGCACCCCGCGCACCTCACCGGGCCGGGCCAAGGTACTGGGGATCTCGCTGGCCACCAGCACCACCGGCGACCCGCAGGCGGCGGCCTCGCCGAACGCCCCGACCGCGTTGGCCGCACCGGGGCCGGTGGTCACCAGCGCCACGCCGAGACCGCCGGTGGCCCGGGCCAGGCCGTCCGCGGCGTAGACGGTGGTCTGCTCGTGCCGCACGCCGACGATCTCCGGCAGGCCGGGCGCCCAGTCCCGCCAGAACGCGAGGTTGTGCACTCCGGGCAGACCGAACACCCGGGTGAGACCGAGCCCGCCGAACGCCTCCAGATACCGCCGCGCGACTGTGCCGCCGGTTCGGCCGGTTCCGCCGGTTCCGCCGTTTTCCGCACTGGTGCCCAATGGTCCCCCTGCCGGTGTCAGCTCGCACGCAGGTACACGGTCGTCGTGTGGGTGTAGAAGTCGCGAGCGGCCCGCCCCTGTTCCTTGGGACCGTAGCCGCTGTCCTTCACCCCACCGAACGGCACGTGCGGGTCCGCGCCGGCGGTCTCGGAGTTCACGTGCA
The DNA here is from genome assembly GCF_050699935.1 of Actinophytocola sp. Classification (NCBI taxonomy): domain Bacteria; kingdom Bacillati; phylum Actinomycetota; class Actinomycetes; order Pseudonocardiales; family Pseudonocardiaceae; genus Actinophytocola; species Actinophytocola sp. Next base: position 4,313 of record NZ_JBOHGB010000107.1, on the reverse strand, counting down.
GCACCCCGACCTTGAACTCCGACATGGCCCGCAGCACGAAATCGAGGTCGTTGGTGAACACCGCCCCGGACAGGCCGAACGCGCTGTCGTTGGCCAGCCGCAGCGCCTCGTCCCGGCCGGCGGCGCGGACCACGCTGAGCACCGGGCCGAACACCTCGTCGCGCCATACCGCGAGCCGCGGATCGGCCAGCCGCAGCACGGTGGGCGGCACGAAGTAGCCCTCGGCACGCTCCGTATCCGCATACGGCGTGCGACCGGTGAGCACCTCGGCACCGCCGGCCACCGCGCCTTCGACGGCCGTCAGAATCTCGCCCCGCGCGTCCGCCGACGCCGCTGGGCCCAGGTCCACGTCGGGCCGAAGACCGTCGCCGACCCGCAGACCGGCGGCCAGCCGGCAGACCCGGTCGAGCAGCGCGTCCTCGACCGCGGCGTCGACCACCAGCCGGGAGGTCGCGGTGCACTTCTGCCCGGTGGAGCGCATCGCGCCCGCGATCACCTCCGCCGCGGCGTGGTCGAGGTCGGCGTCGGCCAGGACCACGGCGGCGTTCTTGCCGCCCAACTCGGCCTGCACGGGTTTGCGCAGCCGCGCGCAGGTCTGCATCAGCCGGGTGCCCACCTCGGTGGAACCGGTGAAGCTGAGTGCCGCCACACCGGGATGCTCGACCAGTCGGGTGCCCAGTGCGCCGGGCCCGAGCAGCAGGGACAGCACGCCGTCCGGGAGGCCGGCCTCGGTGAGTGTCTCGGCCAGCCGCATGGCCAGCAGCGGGACCAGGCTGGCCGGTTTCCACACCACGGCGTTGCCGTGCACCAGGGCCGGGGCGATCTTCCAGGCCGGGATGGCCGCCGGGAAGTTCCACGGGGTGATCACCGCGACCACGCCGAGCGGCCGGCGCACCACCATGATCGACTCGCCCCGCCGGGGCGAGGAGTAGATCTCGCCGGCCTCCCGGTCGGCCTCGCCGGCGTTGAACCGGAAGATCTCTGCGGCCCGCCGAACTTCGCCGACCCCCTCGGCGAGGGTCTTGCCCTCCTCGCGGGTGAGCTCCGATCCGTACTCCTCGGCCCGTGCGTCCAGCAGCCGGGCCGCGGCACCCAACACCTCGGCCCGCTCGTGCATGGCCGCCAGCCGCCACTCGGCCGCCGCGACAGCCGCGGCCCGGACCGCCTCGTCGAGGTCGGGCTCGGTGGCGACGGCCAGGTCGGCGACCACCTCGCCGGGCCGCGCCGGGTTGCGCGACTCGGACCGCGGCCCGGTGCCGTCACGCCAGCGGCCGGCGATCAGCTGCCGCACCCGGACCGTCATACGCGCTCCTCAGCCAACGGGGATCTTTCCTTCCAGTTGTATCACGTATACATTCTTCATTCGCCAGGGTCAAGCGAAGGGAGCGCCATGCCGAACCAGTCGTCGGTGACGTTGGTGACCAATGTCGGCACGCTGGTCACCGGGGAGCTGACCAGTCCGCCGCTGCACGACACCTCGGTGCTGATCGAGGACGGCACGGTGGTCGCGATCGGCGAGGACCACCGCCGTCCGGACGTCGTGGTCGACGCGAACGGGCAGACGGTGATCCCGGGTCTGGTCGACGGGCACGTGCACCCGACGGTCGGCGAGTGGACCCCGGCCCAGAACTCCACCGGCTGGGTCCGCAACTACCTGCACGGCGGCACCACCACGATGGTGTCGGCCGGCGAGCTGCACGTGCCCGGGCTGCCGTTCGACGACCTGTCGCCCGAGCTGGTGCTCGGCTTGGCCACGCTGTCCCGCCAGACCATCGGCGCGTACCGGCCGTCGGGGGTCAAGGTGGACGCCGGGACGCTGCTGCTCGTGCCGGGCCTGCGGGCGAACGACTTCGACCGCATGGCCGAGGCCGGCATCCGGCAGCTGAAGTTCATCTTCTACGACTGGTCCCGGCTGGACGACGGCGAGGCCGCCGAGTACGTGGCGTGGGCGCACGAGCGCGGCATGGTGGTGAAGCTGCACTCCGGGGGCGTGTCGCGGTCGGGGTCGAGTCGGGTCGCCGGGTACGACGTGGTGACCGCCGTGCGACCGGACGTGGTCGCGCACATCTCCGGTGGGCCGATCCCGATGCCCGACGAGGAGATCCGCGGCGTGCTCGACGACCTGCCGCAGGCCGCTGTCGAGGTCTGCAGCTCGATGAACTACCGCGCCACCAAGGTGACCGTCGACCACCTGGTCGCCACCGGCGCGGTGGACCGGCTGACGCTGGGCACCGACACACCCGGCGGCACCGGCGTCATCCCCCGCGGGATGCTGCGCAACATCTGCTACCTGGCCGGCATGTGCGGGCTGGCGCCGGAGGTCGCGGTGGCCGCGGCGACCGGAAACGTGGCCCGCTGGCACGGAAATCCGGCCGGCGTGCTCGCCCCGGGCCGTCCGGCGGACCTGGTCGTGCTCGGTCCCATCCAGGGCTCCTCGGCGCGCGACGGGCTGGAGTCGTTCGCCCTTGGCGACCTGCCCGGGATCTCGGTCGTGCTCGTCGACGGCGCGCCGTTGGTGGCCGGGCGTGGCGAGCAGACCCCACCGGCCCGCACCCCCGCCACAGTCCGCCGCGGCTAGTGGATCATCGCGTGAGATCTGTGCCGCCAACAGAACCACCTGAGCAACGAGACCTCAGGGGAACGTGACGCAACCAGCCACAATCAACCGAACAACCGCACCGTCCGCCGGAACGCAACCAACACTTTAAATTCCGGGGAGGCGGGCTAGCCAGCCGAGGATGGTGCCGCGGTGCTGCTCCAGCAGGGTGAGCAGGGCGTCCGGGTCCCTGGCCCGGGCCGCGGCGAGGATCGGCCGGTGCGCGGCGCTGGCACTGCGCAGGCCCGGGCGGGTGCGCAGGTAGCGGGACCGGTAGAGGTCCGAAGCGTCCCACGCCTGGCCGAGAATCCGGGTCAGGCTCGGCATGCACGCGGACTCGTATAGCGCGAAATGAAACTTGCGGTGCGCCTCGCCCCACGAAGCCAGGTCGCCGGCCTGCTCGTGGTCGTGCATCTCGGCGAGCGCGGCGTTCATCACCGCCAGCGCCGACCTCGTGATCTTGGCCGCGCCGACCCGCACCGCCTCGTCCTCCAGGATTTCCCGGAGCCGCTGCAGTTCCAGCAGTTCGTCCTCGGTCAGCCGGGTGACCTGGTAGCCGCGGTAGGCCGTGTAGCTGACCAGTCCCTCGCTCTCCACCAGACGCAGCGCGTCGCGCACCGGGATCCGGCTGACCCCGTACTCGGCGGCCAACTCGTCCGGGAAGATCTGTGTGCCCGGCGGCATCTCCCCCGCCAGGATCGCCCTTCGGATCTCGACGAAGACAGCCTCCTGCGCGGTCGGTGGGCGCTTGCTGTTCGCCGCTGCCATCGAGCCTCCTGACGACGGTTCGTCCGATCCCGGTCATTTTCGGGTACGACCGGGGCGGGCGGTACGGCGGTACCGACACGAACCTCGGTGCCGGGCCGTCATGGCCGACGCCACCGCGCGTAACAAACCCCGGCGCCGAAGCCGGCCAGAGCGGTCAGCGCCAGCCTGACCCGGCGCACGGCGAGCGCGCCCTTGGCCAGTGCCGGCATGAACGACAGGGCCGCGAGCGCTTCGGATTCGGCCGCGGCCGGCGCGCCGGACAGGCGCCGGTCCAGGTTCTGGGTGAGCTGTTGGATCATCCGCTCGGTGACCAGGCCGGCCGCACCGTGCCCGAGCTGGGCGATCCGACCGGACATCTCGACGGTGGTGTCCACCCGGATCTCCGTGGCCGCCGGGCTCACCGCGACCGCGACGCCGTCGATCAGCACCCGGATGTGGCCCTGCGTACCGCCTCCGGCCGCGGTCAGCGACACCGTCCGGCCGGCCCGGTCGACCTTCGTCAGCTCGGCCGTCCCGGCGAACGCGGCCCGGATGCTGCCCAGCCGGACCGTCAGGTTCCCGTGGTGCACCCCGCCGTCGATCGAGGTGACGGCCGCGCCGGGCAGGCACTCGGCGACGACGGTGAGATCGGTCAGCGCCGTCCACACTGGATCGATGGGATGGTCGACCCGGAAGACCTGTTTCAGTCGCACCGCTCACCTCCGCCAGCGTCGCCGCGCCGCGACGCCGGCCAGCGCGGCGGCCACGAACACCGCGACGTGGGCGAGTACCTCGGCGGCCACCGCACTCGCCCGGGCGGCCGGAGCCGGCCGGTCGGCCGGTGCCGGGGTCAGCTCCGGTGGTTCGACAAGCTCCCCGACGTCCAGCCCGGTCGTGACCGCGTCCGCCCCCGGCAGCGTCGCCGCGCCCTCGGCCCACACGGCCAGCACCGCGTCGACGATGCCCTGGT
>NZ_JBOHGB010000106.1:0-24661 GCF_050699935.1 Actinophytocola sp. | reverse complement strand
GCTCGGCGGCGGTCAGCGCGGCGGGCGGGCGTAACGACTCCGGCGCGCGCACGACCCGCACGTCGGCCGGGCGCAGGCTCGCCCCCGGTGCCAGGTCCCGCGCGGCGACGAGCATCGGCACCGTCGGCTCGCCGCGTGCCTGCGGCGGTGGACGCACCGCCAGGGCCACGGCGAGCAGCACGAGGACGCCGGCGACGACGCGGCGCAGCGCGAGCCCGCGGGGCCAGCCGCGGGCGGTGCGGAACTGTCGCAGGCGGTCTCGAAGGAGGGGAGTCAGCGGAGCGGGCATGACACCGACGCTACGGGCGCCGGGCGTCGGTCAGCGGTGGGAGATCGCCGGCTGTGGACAAGCGGGCGGGTTGTGGATAACCCGGCTCTCAGGACGCGATTTTCGACGCGCCTGTCGTACCGCCGGAGGACGATGATCCCGAAGACGAACCCGAGGACGACGCACCGGAGTCCTTGGTGGACGAAGACGACGACGAGGAGGACGACGATGAAGTTTCAGACGACGACGATTCAGACGACGACGATTCGGAGGACTTGCTCTCCGACGACTTGCTCTCCGACGACGCCGAGGCGTCCGCCTTCGCCTCCGAGCGGCTGTCGGTGCGGTAGAAGCCGCTCCCCTTGAACACCACCCCGACCGAGCCGTAGAGCTTGCGCAGGCGGCCGGCACACTCCGGGCACTCGGTCAACGACGCGTCGCTGAAGGACTGCACCGCCTCGAAGCGGTGCTCGCACGCCGTACACGCGTACTGGTAGGTGGGCACGGGCCTGCTCCCTCTCACGGGTCTTGGCACTCGCACAGTCAGAGTGCTAAGGCACATTCTGCGCCAGAACGCCACCGGAGCGCAAACGTCCTCCAGCGGGAGTGCCAACGTCACACGAACCGGAGTAGACCCCGGTTCGGGGTGAGCACAGCGGTCATCCGCACGTCGTGCGGCTCGCTCGGGAGCTCCTCGAAGATCTCCTGGTCGCGCACGACCGCCACGAGCTCGGTCCCGTTCGAGGCCAGCGGTAGCGACTGGTCGTAGTGCCCCGCCCCGCGACCGAGCCGGACGCCGTTGCGGTCCACGGCGAGCGCCGGCACGAGCACGAGGTCGGCGATCCGCAGTGCCGAGGTGCCGAGCACCTCGCCGATCGGCTCGCGAAGCCCGTAGGGCCCGGGGCGCAGCGAGTCCCGACCGGCGTAGAAGCTCCACTCGAGCGGACCGTTGCCGGTGACGATCGGCAGCAGCACCCGGGCGCCGAAGTCGTTCATGTCGTCCAGCATCTGCACGGAACCGGGTTCGGAGGCGATCGGTACGAAAGCACACACGGTCTGGCCGGGGAACACGACTCGGCCGCTGGTCAGGTGGCTGGACAAAGACATGGCCTCGGCGAACCGAACGCTGGCGGGTACCCGCCGCCGCTCGGAGAGCAGCTCCTTGCGCCACCGCCACTTGGTCATCGCGGCGGTCTGTTCTCGATCACTCCCAGGCCGGGCCACGACATGAGGTTAGGCTGGCTGTCCATGGCCCCCACTACCGCCATCAGTTCTGACCCTGATTCCGCTTTCGCCGGCGGCATCAGGACCGCCATCGTGCCGGCCGCCGGACTGGGCACGAGATTCCTTCCGACAACCAAGGCCGTGCCCAAGGAACTGCTGCCGGTAGTCGACACCCCAGGCATCGAGTACGTCGCCGCCGAGGCCGCCGAGGCGGGCGCGAAGCGGCTGGTCATCGTGGTTTCGCCGGGCAAGGACGCGGTCGCCCGGTACTTCCAGCCGCAGCCAGAGCTGGAGGAGGCGCTCGAGCAGCGCGGCAAGACCGACCTGCTCCAGAAGGTCCGCCACGCGGGCAGCCTGCTGGACGTGGAGACCGCGATCCAGGACGAGGCACTCGGCCTCGGCCACGCCGTCAGCTGCGCCGAGCCGAACCTGACCCCGGAGGACGAGGCGGTGGCCGTGCTGCTGCCCGACGACCTCGTACTGCCCACCGGTGTGCTCGTCCGCATGGCCCGGACCCGCGCGAAGCACGGCGGCACCGTGCTGTGCGCGTTCGACATCCCGAAGGCGGAGATCTCCCCGTACGGCGTGTTCGACGTCGAGGACACCGACGACCCCGGCGTCAAGAAGGTCAACGGCATGGTCGAGAAGCCGGCGCCCGAGGACGCGCCGTCCACCTTCGCCGCGGCCGGCCGCTACCTGCTCGACCGTGCCGTGTTCGACGCGCTCAAGCGCATCACGCCCGGCGCGGGCGGCGAGTTGCAGCTCACCGACGCCGTCGCGATGCTGATCGCCGAAGGTCACCCCGTGCACGTGGTCGTCCATCGGGGCCAACGTCACGACCTGGGCAATCCTGGCGGTTTCCTGCGTGCCGCCGTGGACTTCGCACTCCGGCACCCGGAGTATGGGCCTGACCTTCGCGAGTGGTTGCGCGGGCGCGTGGAGGAATAGCGACGTAAGACGGGGTCGAAATGAGGTCAGTCGACGAGCAGCTCGGCCGGGCGCTTGCCGCCGCGGTTCGCCCTGCCCCCGTCCGGGTGGCCATCTCCGAGGCGCAAGGTCTGCTCTGCGCCGAGGAGGTCGTCGCGGAGCGCGCGCTGCCCGGGTTCGACCAGGCCGCGGTCGACGGCTACGCGGTGCGCAGCGTCGACGTCCGGGAGGCCGGCAACGAGCCCGTAGTGCTGCCGGTCGTCGGCGAGATCCCGGCCGGCTCCCGCCAGCCGCGCCGGCTGCAGCCGGGCCAGGCCGTGCGGGTCGACACCGGCGCACCGCTGCCCACGCTCGCCGACGCCGTCGTGCCGGTCGGCTACACGGACGGCCATCACGCGCGGGTGACCGTGCACCAGCCGGTGCCCTCCGCCGCGTTCGTCCGCCGGACTGGTGAGGACGTGCAGACCGGTGACGTCGCGGTGCGCCGCGCCTCGCCGATCGGCTCCGCCCAGGTCGGCCTGCTCGCCGCGGTCGGCCGCGCCAAGGTGCTGGTCTATCCCCGACCTCGGGTGTCGATCATCTCGCTCGGCGACGAGCTCGTGGACATCGACCGGACGCCGGGCCAGGGCCAAGTCTACGACGTCAACTCGTACTCAATGGCCGCGGCCGCTCGCGACGCCGGCGCCGAGGTGAACCGGGTCGGCATCGTGCCGAGCGACACCCGGCGGCTGCGGGAGATCGTCGAGGGCCGGCTGCTGCTCAGCGAGATCGTCGTGATCGCGGGCGGTGTCGGCGGCGAGTTCGCGGCCGAGATCAAGGCGTCCCTCTCCGAGCTCGGCGACGTCGACATAACCCGGGTCGCGATGCACCCCGGTTCCGTGCAGGGCTTCGGCCGGCTCGGCCCCGACGCCGTGCCGACGTTCCTGCTCCCCAGCAACCCGATGAGCGCACTCGTGGTGTTCGAGGTGATGGTCCGCCCGCTGATCCGCGCGGCGCAGGGCAAGCGCAACCCGCACCGCCGGCAGATCTCCGCGCGGCTCCTCTCGCCGATCACGTCGGCCAAAGGGCGCAAGGGTTTCCTGCGCGGGCAGCTGCTGCGCGACGAGAACAACGGCGAGTACCTCGCGCAGCCGCTGGGCATGTCCGGCTCGCACCTGCTGGCCTCGCTCGCCGAGGCGAACTGCCTGATCCTGGTCGACGACGAGACCACCGAGGTCGTCGTCGGCGAGGAGGTCCAGGTCAGCTTCCTGGCACAGCGTGGCTGAAGGGACGGCCCACGGCGTGACTTGGTCGGTGCCGCAGGGCCGCCATCCCGGTTGGCCGGCCCACCTCGGGCCGTTGCGGGTGGCCGCCGGTGTGCTCGAGGTCCGCAAGCCGCGGCTGCGTGACGCGGCGGCGTGGAGCAGGGTGCGCCGAAGGGACCGGCTGCACCTGCAGAGCTGGGAACCGACCGTGCCGGGCAACTGGAACGACAACAACTCCGCGCTGGCCTGGCCCGGCCAGCTGTCGACGCTGCGCGGGCTCGCGCGGCGCGGGCTGACCCTGCCGTTCGTGATCACCGTGGACGGCGAGCTGGCCGGGCAGGTGACGGTCGGCAACGTCGTGCGCGGATCGCTGTGCTCGGCCTGGGTCGGCTACTGGGTCGGCACCCACGCGACGGCCGGCGGCGTGGCCACGGGCGCGGTCGCACTGGTCGTGGACCACTGCTTCGCCGAGGCCGGACTGCACCGCATCGAGGCGACCGTGCGGCCGGAGAACTACGCGAGCATCCGGGTCCTCAAGAAACTCGGCTTCCGCGAAGAAGGTCTGTTCCGCCGTTACCTCGACGTCGCCGGAGGTTGGCGTGACCACCTCTGTTTCGCAGTGACCACAGAGGACGTCCCGAGTGGACTCGTCAACCGGCTGGTCGCCGAGGGGCGCGCCGAGCTCGGCTGATCCACCTGTCGATCTTCGGTGGGTGTTACGGCGCGCCTCCGACACGCGTGTGACTGTTGTGACTAACGTGGCGGCGGAAGTTGCCGCGGAAATCGTCACGGGGGAGGTGTCGAGGCATGCCGAGCTCGCTTGTCGTGGTCGCGCTCGTGCTGGCATGGCTCGTCGTCCTCGTGCCGATGATCGTGCGCAAGCGCCAGGAGGTCGCGAAGACCGCGGACTCGGAACTGGCGGCCAGAGTGGTGCGAAGCGGGAGCGGTGAGGCCGACACGGACACGCGGGACGACCCGGAATACGGCATGGAGGAGGCCCCCATGCGCGACACTGACATGATCGACGAGGATCTCGGTGAAGAATTCGCCGACGACGAGCCCGAGCCCGTCGCCGACGAGGCCGCAGAAGACGTCGCCCATGATGCCGACCGGGACACGCGTGACGAGATGAGCGCTGGCTACTACGACGAGGCGGACCTCCAGTACGCCCGGCGCTACCGCCCGGGCCGGGGCGGCTTCGACCCCGAGGCGGCCTTCATCATCGCTAAGGCCAAGTACGCCTTCCGCCAGCGCGTCGTGCTCGCCATGCTCATCGGCGCCGTCGCGTCGGCCGTAGTCGCCGGCGTCGTGTTCCCCATGCTGTGGTGGGGCCACGGCGCGATCGACGTCGTGCTCATCAGCTACCTCGTGTACCTGCGGCGCCAGGTCCGCATCGAGACCGAGATCCGCGAGCGGCGGCTCGCCAGGATGAACCGTGTCCGCCGCGCCCAGGCCGCCGCCGCGCGCCAGCGTTCCGCAGAGTCCGCGTACGAGCCCGAGGTCTACGAAACCTACGAAAACGCCTACGAGAAGCCGTACGAGACAGCCTACGAGGAGCCGGAGGCCTACGACGAGGCGCACGAGCCCGACGAGCCCGGCCCCCGCGAGCGCGTCTCCGACGGCCCGTACACGCCCCCCGTCGTACGCGCCGGTGCCGTGGTCGTCGACCTCGACGACGAGGACCCCGCATTCGAGGATCTCGACGAGCCTGGCTCGCTGCCCTACCGCCGGGCCGTGGGCGAGTAGCTGTTATGCTCACGCGGCATCAGGGGCTGTAGCGCAGTTGGTAGCGCACCTCGTTCGCATCGAGGGGGTCAGGGGTTCGATTCCCCTCAGCTCCACGCTCTCCGGCTCGGCCTGCTCGGTTGCTGGCGCAGCCTCGCCGGGTCGAGCGTCATGATTAGCGGGGGCGGCCCCCGCAGACCCCACGGTGCGAGCTTCTTTCGACCCAGCGTGAGTGGATCTCTGTCTGTCAAACACGATCTCGCTCGCGCTCTCCATTCAGAACAGAAGAATGCGGCGGGCGGTCATCCGCGCACGACGGCATCGAGATCGCGACCATCATGCAGGCTCACCTCTGTGCCCGAGCGCCTCGCCCGCACCTGGAGCAGCTGGCCGTCGACCGCGATCCCCACCGTCGATGACCGGCGTGCGGCCGCCCTGCTGACGAGCAGGGCACGGACGCCCACGACGAGCCATTCGGCGCGGAAGCGGTCGCCGCCCCCGCGTGCCATCAGCGGCGTAGACCAGCGGACGAGGCTCTCGATCGGCTCCCGCAGCTCGGCGCCCCAAGGCGTGAGCGCGTACACAATGGCGTTGCCCTCCTCGGCCAGCCGCTCGACCACTCCGGCGGTTTCGAGGTCGCGGAGACGGTCGGCGAGCAGGTTCGTGGCCACGCCGGGGAGTCCATCAAGCGGCTCGCGGTAGCGGGCGGGAGCCATCAGGAGCTGGCGGACGACGAGCAGGTTCCACCGGTCGCCCACGACGTCGAGCGCCCGGGCGAGACCGCAGCCAGCGAGAGGAGTGTGGTCATGGCCGACACGGGAAGCCTGCGTGGGTCGACGACGAGCTGTTCCCTCGTTCCGCAGGGCGCGGATCACGTCCCGATACACGGCTCTCGAACGGCATCGCCATCGTCGAACATCGACCCGCCGCCTTCGCGGGTCTGGTGCTGGCCAACACCTGGGGCCGGCCGATCACCGGCGACCCCCATCTAAATGTCGAAGGCGCCGGACATTTCGTGCGGTCCGACGCGCCAGACCGGTTCGCGGCGGCGATCCGCGACCGGCGGTTCGCGCCCGGCGGGTGGCGCCCGGCGGGTGGCGCACACCGCCGGAGCGTGGGGACGTCCGGCGGAAGACGCCAAGGGAGTCGTAGTGGCCAACGACCTGCACCTGGCCGACCGTGTCCGGAAGTGCTGACGCCAGAAGCGCTCCCGCCAGGAAGGTGCTGACATGGTCCCGGCCGCGACGCACAGGTCGGAACTTGGACGGTGGGCGATGTCGCGGCTCACCTGGCTCATGTCTTTCGCTTCGACACCGACGCCCTCGCCGGAAAGACCGGTCCCGGAAGCCATCGTGACGACGGCCGGAATGGCCGAGGCCAACGCGAAGCTGCTGGCCGAGGACGGTGAACGGGACCCAGCCGTACTCGCCGATCGCATCGGCACGCTCGCGAACGAGTTCGACGCCGCCGCGTCCCGCTCGCGAGCAGTCACCGTCGATTGGCTGCAAGGTGCCCAACTGCCGCCTTCGGCGGTGGCGTGTCACCTGCTCGAGGAATGCCTGGTCCACGGCCACGACATCGCCAGAGCCACTGGGCGCCGCGCTTCCGCTCATCGCGGCTCTGCCGCCCACTGCCTTCTTGAACCAGGAGAAGGCCGGATCCTTCCGAGCCCGCTTCGATCTGCGCCTGCGTGAAAGTGGACGCACGTCGCTCGTCTTCGACCGCGGTTCGTTGACGCTCGACGCGGGGGGCGCACATGACGTCGACGCCCACATATCCGCCGACCCCGCAGCTCTCATGCTGGTGTTCATCGGCCGACAAGGAATGTGGAAACCGCTTCTTGGCGGAAAGCTCGCCGCTTGGGGTGGTCGGCCATGGAAGGTCGCCCGCCTGCTCACCGTCATAAGCCCCCCGTAGCCCGTTCCTCGTACGACCGACCAGCAAAGCCGGCAAAAGTGAACATTCGGGTCCTCGCGGTCGCCCGGCGACCGCGTCGAGGCTCGGTCGAGGCGCGTTGACCTGCGCGAACGTGGTCCGCACTCTGAAAGCCGCGAGCGAGAGACCAGACCCCTGGCCGGCAGTGGGAGCGTTGGCCCTGGCTGCCGGTCAGTACCACCTCGCGCGTGACAGATCCCTCCTTGCGCCGACGAGAGCCCATCGGTCAGGCTCGGGCCGTCCCCGCGAGGTGGTTGATGCGCACGCTGATCATCGACAACTACGACTCGTTCACCTACAACCTGTACCACCACGTCGGCGCGGTCACCGGCGTGGCGCCGACCGTCGTGCGCAACGACGAGCCCGGCTGGACGCCCACCGAGCTCGACCGCTTCGACAACGTGATCATCTCGCCCGGGCCCGGCCGCCCCGAGCGCCCCCACGACTTCGGCATCTGCGCCGGCGCCATCCGCGCGGCCACCATCCCGCTGCTCGGCGTCTGCCTCGGCCACCAGGGCATCTGCCACGTCCACGGCGGCGAGGTCGGCCCCTCGCCCGAGGTCCGGCACGGCCAGATCTCACCCATCGTCCACCAGCGGGCCGGCATCCTCGCCGGGCTGCCCTCGCCGTTCGACGCCGTCCGCTACCACTCGCTCACCGTCACCCGCCTGCCCGGCGAACTCGAGCCGATCGCGACCACCCCCGACGGCACGCTGATGGCCGTCCGGCACCGCACGAGGCCGCAGTGGGGTGTCCAGTTCCACCCCGAGTCCATCCGCACCGAGTACGGCCACCGCCTGCTCGGCAACTTCCTCGGTTCGACCCGCCGCCACCGCCCGGTCATCCACGTGCGGACCCCGGCCGGGCCGCGGCTGCTGCACCGGAAGGTCCGCGCCGCCGTCTCCGCCGAGGCCGTGTTCGACGCCCTCTACCGCGACTCCGCGCACGCGTTCTGGCTCGACAGCGCGAGCGAGGCAGCCGATGACTCCGGCGGCTTCTCCTTCCTCGGCGACGCCGCCGGTCCGCTCGCCCGGGTCGCCACGGCGGACGTCGCCGCGCGGCGCGTCACGATCCGCTCGGCGGCCGGCGAGCGGATCGTCGACGGATCCTTTTTGGACTGGCTGGCGCGGGACCTGGCCGTCAACCGGGTCCGCGCCGAGCTGCCGTTCGGCTTCGCCCTGGGCTGGGTCGGCTACCTCGGCTACGAGCTCAAGGCCGAGTGCGGCGGCGAGCGCGCCCACCGCTCCAGGCAGCCCGACGCCGCGATGATCTTCGCCGATCGGGCCGTCGCACTGGACCACCGCACTCACGAGATCCACCTGCTCGCGCTCGACCATCCCGCGAACGCCACGTGGCTCGACGACACCGAGGCGACACTTCACGCGCTCGGCGAGCCGCCGCCCGAGCCGCCGCGCATCGAGCTCGGGCCGCTCACCCAGCGCCACGACCACGCGACCTACCTCGGGCTGATCGCCGCCTGCCAGCGGGAGATCATCGCCGGCGAGACCTACGAGGTCTGCCTGACCAACCGCCTCTGCGCGCGCGGCAAGCTGGACCCGTGGCCGGCCTACCGCGTGCTGCGCCGCGACAATCCCGAGCCGTACTCCGCCCTGCTGCGGCTCGGTGAGCTGAGCGTGCTGTCCGCGTCACCCGAACGGTTCCTGCGAGTGTCCGCCGACGGTGTCGCGGAGTCGCGGCCCATCAAGGGCACCCGGCCACGCGGCGCGACCCCGGCCGAGGACGCGGCGCTGCGTGCCGACCTCGCGGCGAGCGTCAAGGACCGCGCGGAGAACCTGATGATCGTCGACCTGGTGCGCAACGACCTCGGGTCGGTCGCCGAGCTCGGCACGGTGACCGTCGACGAGCTGTTCGCCGTCGAGACGCACCCGACCGCGCACCAGCTGGTCTCTACGGTCCGCGCGCGGCTGCGGCCGGACGCGACGGCGGTCGACTGCGTGCGCGCCGCGTTCCCCGGCGGCTCGATGACCGGCGCGCCGAAGATCCGCACGATGTCGATCATCGACCGGCTGGAGGGCGGGCCACGTGGCGTCTACTCCGGTGCGCTTGGCTACTTCTCGCTCACCGGTTCCGCGGATCTCAGCATCGTGATCCGTACCCTTGTGGTGGCGCCAGACGAAGTGTCCTACGGTGTCGGCGGTGCGATCATCGCACTGTCCCAACCGGACGCCGAGCTCGCGGAGACCGCGGTCAAGGCCACCCCGCTGCTTCGCTTGCTGGACCAGGAGTTTCCCCGATGATCCTCGATGAGCTGCGCCACCCGGTAGTCCAGGCGCCGATGGCCGGCGGCATGTCGACGCCCGAGCTGGCCGCCGCGGTGTCGAACGCGGGCGGGCTCGGCTTCCTCGCGGCCGGCTACCTGATCCCGCGCGACGTGCGTGAGCAGGTCCACGCGGTCCGCCGGCTCACGGACCAGCCGTTCGGCGTGAACATCTTCGTCCCGGATACGTCCACTGTGGATGGACCGGCGCTGGCCCGGTACCGGGACCGGCTGACCGTCGAGGCGCAGCGCTACGGCGTCGAGCTCGGCGACGCGGTCGACGAGGACGACGGGTGGATCGGCAAGCTGGCGGTGGTGCGCGAGGAGCGGGTGCCGGTCGTCAGCTTCACCTTCGGGTGCCCGGACTCCTTCGTGATGGCCGAGCTGAAGGAGGCCGGCTGCACGGTCGTGGTCACGGTGACGTCGGCGACCGAGGCGAGCAAGGCCGTGGCCGCGGGCGCGGACGCGCTGTGCGTGCAGGGATCGGAGGCGGGAGCACACCGCGGCACGTTCCAGAACAACGCCGGGCCGCTCGACGACACGAGCCTGCTTCCATTGCTGCGCAAGGTGATCGCGGCGGTGGACGCGCCGCTGATCGCGACCGGCGGACTGTCCTGTGGCGCGGACGTGGCGGCGGTGCTGGTGGCCGGCGCGCGGGCGGCGCAGCTGGGCACGATGTTCCTGCTGTGCCCCGAGGCGGGGACGAGCCAGGTGCACCGGGACGCGCTGGTCCGGGAAGGACGGACGGCGGTCACCCGGGCGTTCACCGGCCGGCCCGCGCGGGCGCTGGTGAACCGTTTCGTGACCAAGCACTCCGCGGCGGCGCCGACCGCGTACCCGCACGTGCACCACCTGACGAGGATGCTGCGCGGGGCGGGTGACCCGGAGGCGATGTCGCTCTGGGCGGGGCAGGCGCACGAGTTCGCGCGCGAGATGCCGGCCGCCGAGCTCGTCACGACCCTGGGCGACGGCGCGCGGGCCGCGATCGCCGAGGCCGCGCGCCGGTTCTCGTAGGTGCCGGCCCGTTTTGTCAGACCCCCGGCGTAGGTTCGCGGGCATGACGAAGTGGGGACTGACCGTCGACTGCGCGCAACCGGGTGAGCTGGCTCGGTTCTGGGCGCTGGCCCTGGGATACGTGGCGTCGCCGCCGCCGGGCGGGTTCGCCAGCACGCACGAGTGGCTGGCCAGCCTCGGCGTGCCGGAGGAGGAGTGGGACGACGCCGCGTACCTGACCGACCCGGCCGGAGTGGGGCCCACGATCTCCTTCCTCACGGTGCCCGAGCCGAAGGTCGTGAAGAACCGATTACACGTCGACGTCAAGGCCGGCGGTGGCCGGCAGACGCCGTGGGACGTGCGGTGGCCGAGGGTGCTCGACATGGTCGAGCGGCTGAAGGCCGCCGGCGCGACGGTGGTGCGCCAGTACGACGACGACGGGAGGGGTGACCATGTGATGATGGCGGACCCGGAGGGCAACGAGTTCTGCGTTGTTTGACGCGCCGGGTGCGGCCGGAAATGGCAGTATCACGGCTGTGCGCCGCTATGTGATCGAGAAGTCCGCACGCAGCTCGGCGGAGCCGGGCGAGGTGTACCGGCTGCTGCGGGACGGCGCCACCTGGCCGGAATGGGGCGCCCTCACGGCTTTCGAGCTGGAACGCGAGGGCGACGGCGAGCCGGAGGGCGTCGGCGCGGTGCGGGTGTTCGTCAACGGCCGCATCCGGGGCCGCGACGAGATCACGGGCTTCGTGCGAGACCGGCAGTTCCGGTACAACCACCTGGACGGCCTGCCGGTGCGCGACTACCGGGGCGTGATCGACCTCGTCCCGACGGACTCCGGCACCGAGATCACCTGGACGGTCAGCTTCGGTGCCAAGTACGTCGGCACGGGCTGGTTGCTGCACCGCGCGCTGGGCCGGTTCCTCCAGCGGAGCGTGGACGGCTTGGCCAAGCACGCGGCGACCTGACGACCACGCACGGTGTGCCCATCGCGCGACCTGGGCGGGAGCGTGGCCGGCGAGTGTCGTGACCGTCCAACACGGACTCGAGTGGGTGCCGGCCGACCGCGAAAGCGCTGCCGCGACACGGATTGTCCGAGTCGGCGACTGTTTGTGCAGGTGGCGGCTCGGGGGTGGCCTGGGCCGTCGACACGCGCACGCGGAATAGGGACCCGGGTGTCATGGTCTCCTTCGATCGGGTGTAGAAATCGATAGTTCAGTTGGCAAACTCATGTCCCCGGAGCCCCTATGAACCGGTTAACCGCCGTCAGCCGTTCCCTGATCGTGGCGTCAATTGCCGCCGGTGCCCTGATCAGCCTGTCCAGCTTTGCCTCCGCCAGTCCTGACCGGACGCTCGACCCCGGTGACGACCGTGCGACGGCCCACTCGGGCAACGTCGTCGAGAAGCACTGCCCCGACCTGTTCCCCGGCAGCACCGCCGTCCCGCTCGGTGACATCGAGTTCACGGGCGGCGACAACACCGCCGGCGTCGACATCACCGCGGTGCCGGACGGCATCGAGATCGTCGGTGTCATCGTCAAGGGCGGTCCCCACTACAACCTGTACGAGACGGCCGGCCTCGGTGACCTGCCGTGGCAGGACCTGCACGCGCCGCTCGTGCCCAGCGGCAAGCCCGCCGACGTGAGCCACTGGTTCGTGTGCGGCGTGGGCAGGACCGAGACACCACCGACGACCGAGGTTCCGACGACGACCACCTCGCCGGAGGCCGAGCAGCCGGGCGGCCCCGCCGAGACCACGACGTCCGAGGACGTGTCACCCGCGGCGGAGGAGGAGGAACTGGCCGCGACCGGGGTGCCGGCCGGTCCTCTCGTCGCGATCGGCGCCGCACTGCTCCTGGGCGGTGGCGCGCTGCTGCTCCTGATGCGCAGGAGCGCCGCCCGTCGTTGACCGCTGAACACCCGTTGACGAAGGACGCCTCGGAGCGGGAGGCGTCCTTCGTCGCGTCCGGGGACGGGTCCGTGCGATCGTGGGCGCATGACCGATCTCTCCGCGTGGCTGGGCCAGGGGATCGACGCGGTCGGGGCGTGGCAGCGGAGCTTCGCCGACTACCCGGCCCACCCGTGTCAGCACGTCGACCCCGATCGGTTCCGCGCGGCGTTCGCCGAGCTCACCGAGCGACTCACGGACAACTACCCGTACTTCCACCCCGACTACGCCGGCCAGATGCTCAAGCCGCCGCATCCGGTGGCCGTCGCGGGCTACCTGACCGCGATGCTGGTCAACCCGAACAACCACGCGCAGGACGGCGGGCCCGCCACCGCGCGGATGGAGCGTGAGGCCGTCGCCGCGCTCGCCGGGATGTTCGGGTTCGACACCCACCTCGGGCACCTCACCGGTGGCGGCACCGTCGCCAACCTCGAGGCGCTGTTCGTGGCGCGGGAGTCCCATCCCGGCAAGGGCGTCGCGTTCAGCGCGGAGAGCCACTACACGCACGCCCGCATGTGCCAGGTGCTCGGCATGCCCGGCCACACCGTGCCGGTCGACGCGGCCGGACGCATGGACCTCGGCGCGCTCGAGGACCTGCTGCGCCACGAGGAGATCGGCACGGTCGTCCTCACGGCGGGCTCCACCGGGCTCGGCGCCGTCGACCCGGTCCACGACGCCCTGGCACTCAAGGAGCGCTACGGCGTGCGGTTTCACGTGGACGCCGCGTACGGCGGCTTCTACGCGCTTCTCGACGAGGAGGAGTCGATCGACCCGCGACCGTGGCGCGCGATCTCCCGCTGCGACTCGGTCGTGGTCGACCCGCACAAGCACGGGCTGCAGCCCTACGGTTGCGGCGCGGTCATCTTCGCCGACCCGTCCGTGGCCCGCTTCTACCACCACGACTCGCCGTACACCTACTTCACCGAGGCCGACCTGCACCTCGGCGAGATCAGCCTCGAGTGCTCGCGCGCGGGCGCCGCGGCCGCCGCGCTGTGGCTGACGTTCCAGGTCATCCCGCCGACGCGGGACGGGCTCGGCCGGTTCCTCGCCGCGGGCCGGCGGGCGGCGCTCGGCTGGGCGGAGCTCATCGAGGACTCGCCGCACCTGGAGCTCTACCAGCAGCCCGAGCTCGACATCGTCAGCTACTTCCCCCGCCGGGAGCGCCTGTCGGCGATCGACGCGGCGAGCGCGCGGGTGATGACCGAAGGCATGCGGGACAAGCAGGACCCGGTCTTCCTGTCCGTCGTCAGGGTCGGCGCGGCCGAGCTCGCCCGCCGCCACCCCGCCGTGGTGGCCGATGTGGACGGTGCGCGGCTGCTGCGCAGCGTGCTGATGAAGCCGGAGTCGGAGGCGCGCGTCGACCGGCTGCACCGGCGGATCGAGGCGCTGGCGTCGCATGCTGACTGACGTCCTGCCGTACCTGGCGTGCCCGCACTGCGGTGGCGGCCTGACGGCGTCGCGCACCGCGGTGCGCTGCGCGACCGGGCACGGGTTCGACGTCGCGCGGCAGGGATACGTGAACCTCCTGTCCGGCAGGGCATCGGTGGGCGGCGACAGCGCGGACATGGTCGCCTCGCGCGCCGCCTTCCTCGACGCGGGTCACTACGCGCCCATCGCCCGGGCCGTGGCCGGTGCGGCGGGTGATGCCGGCGGATGCGTGGCCGATGTCGGCGCGGGCACCGGGCACCACCTCGCCGCGGTGCTCGACGCGGTGCCGGACCGGGTGGGCCTGGCGCTGGAGATCTCCAAGCCGGCGCTGCGCCGGGCGGCCCGCGCGCACCCGCACATCGGCGCGGTGGGCTGCGACGTGTGGGGCACGCTGCCGGTTCGGACCGGCACGATCTCGGTGGCGCTGAACGTGTTCGCGCCGCGCAACCCGGCCGAGCTCGGCCGGATCCTCGCGCCGGACGGCGTCCTGGTCGTGGTGTCCCCGACCACCGAGCACCTCGCCGGGTTGGTCGCGGACCTCGGCCTGCTGACCGTGCCACCGGACAAGGCACAGCACATCGCCGGGCAGCTGGCGCCGGGCCTTCGGCCGTCCACTCAGGACACGTGCGAGTTCGAGCTGGCGCTCTCGCACGGTGATGTGCTGTCGTTGGTGGGCATGGGGCCGAGCGCGTGGCACGTCGGACTCGACACGGTGCGGGAGCGGGTGGCGGTGCTGCCCGAGCCGGTGCGGACGACCGCATCGGTTGTGGTGACTGCCTTTCGGAGGGCGTGATGGACCGGCCGGTGACGTTCGCCCTGGCGGGCGCGGGACAACGGGGCTTCGGCTACGGCGAGTGGATCGCGGGCCATCCGGACCGCGGGCGGGTGCTCGCGGTGGCCGAGCCGCGGACCCACCAGCGCGAGGCGTTCGCACGGCGGCACGAGATCCCGCCGGAGCGGGCGTTCCGGTCCTGGCAGGAGCTGGCCGCCGCGCCCCGGCTGGCCGACGCGGCGATCGTGACCACCCAGGACTCCGATCACGTCGGACCCGCGATCACGTTGGCGGACAACGGATATCACCTGATGGTGGAGAAGCCGCTCGCGCCGACCGAGCAGGAGTGCGCCGAGCTCGTGCGCGCGGTCACCGACGCGGGGGTGCTGTTCGCGGTCTGCCACGTAATGCGGTACCGGCCGTACACGCG
Organism: Actinophytocola sp.; assembly: GCF_050699935.1. Lineage (NCBI taxonomy): Bacteria > Bacillati > Actinomycetota > Actinomycetes > Pseudonocardiales > Pseudonocardiaceae > Actinophytocola > Actinophytocola sp. The sequence continues at coordinate 9,491 of NZ_JBOHGB010000106.1, read as the reverse complement.
GCTGGTCAAGGGGCTGCTCGACGAGGGCCGGATCGGTGACGTGATGAGCGTGCAGCACCTGGAGCCGGTGGGGCACTGGCACTACGCGCACTCGTACGTGCGGGGCAACTGGCGGCGCAGCGACACCGCGTCGTTCATGCTGCTGGCGAAGTCGGGGCACGACATCGACTGGCTGCGGCACATCGTCGGTCGGCCGATCGAGAGGGTGTCGAGCTTCGGCTCGCTGGCGCACTTCCACCGCTCGCAGCAGCCGGCCGGCGCCGCGGACCGGTGCGTGTCGTGTGGGATCGAGCCGGACTGCCCGTACTCCGCGCCGCGGCTCTACCTCGGCAGACTGCGGGAGGGCCGCACGGGCTGGCCGGTCAGCGTGATCACCGACGACGTGAGCGAGGCCGGGGTGCGCGCGGCGCTGCGGGACGGCCCGTACGGCCGGTGCGTGTACGCGTGCGACAACGACGTGGTCGACCACCAGGTGGTGGCGATGGAGTTCGCCGGCGGCGTGACGGCGACGTTCACGATGACCGCGTTCACCCCGCACCTCGACCGGCGCACGCAGATCTTCGGCACCCGCGGCTACCTCGACGGCACGGGGGAGCGGGTGCGGGCGCACGACTTCGTGACCGGCGAGGCGTCGGTCCACGAGGTGCCGACCGCGGGCCCCGATGTCGGCGCCGACGCCGGAGCCGGCCACGGCGGCGGCGACGCGGGCCTGCTGGACGCGTTCACGAGGGCGGTGGCGACCGGCGACGCGTCGCACATCCTGTCCGGCCCGGCGGAGTCCCTGGAGTCGCACCGGGCGGTGTTCGCCGCGGAGCGGGCGAGGCTGACGGGCACGGTGCAGCCGGTCGGCTCGGCGCTGCCGCACTGAGGTTTCGCGGTCGCGGGCGGAACCAGGGTCGGGTTCGCGCCCGTCTACCGCTGGTGGTCATGGGGAAGAAGCGCACATGGTTGGTCGGCGGCGTGGTCGCTGTGGTGGTCCTGCTCGTCGTCGGTGTCGGCTGGTGGTGGCTGTCCGACGACTCCGTGTTGTGGACAGAGGAATTCCAGGTCACGGATGTCCTGGCCGCCTCCGGTGACCGTGCCATCGTCAAGGTCGAGGACGACCGGTACCCCCGGATTCTCGACCTCCGCAACGGCGACATGGGCAACGGGCTGCAGCTGCGAGTCCACGCCGTCGTGTCCCTGGACGACACCGGTAGCGGGTTGGGATGGGACGGCGGCGGCTTGGTGGCGTGGGACGCACGCGGGCGCACCGTGTGGTGGGAGTCCGCCGGCAATGACGGCTACGTCGCGGCGATCACGCCGGACACGGTCGTGCTGAACCTCTGCGAGGGGAACTACGGCGACGGTGGGCCCGCCACCCTGGTCGGCCTGCGTCGGGCGGACGGATCGGAAGCGTGGCGAGGCGAGTCGGGGTGCGGTGAGGAGTGGAAGTCCGTCCCACCGGTCGTGGTCGACGTCGACGAGTACCCCGGTCGGCTACGGCTGCTCGACGCGGACACCGGTGCCGTGGTGACCGACAGGCCCGTGGCGGCGGCCACCTGGTCGCCCGGGGGGCAGGTCATCGCGCACGACGGCGACGAGATGTGGGCGTTGTCCGCCGAGGGGCGGGAGCTGTGGCGCACCGGCCGGTCCGCGTCGCCGTGCCCGGGCCGCTACGGGATCTTCGGGAGCCTGTTCTACGGCGTTTACCCGTACGTGTACTGCACGAGCGACGGAGCCGGTGAGGTGACGGCACTGATCGATCCCAACTCCGGCGACGGACGTGAGCTGACCGTCGAGCCGAACGAGGTGTCGGCGATCATCGGTCTGGGGTACCTCGGCGACTCGGTGAGGCTGGACGAAGGCGAGCAGGACGACCCGACCAGGCGTTGGGCGATCACGCTCGAAGGCGATGTGCTGGTGGCCGAGGACTGGATGACCGGCGAGCGGCAGTGGACCCGAGAGACCGGCGACCTGTCGTGCACCGGGCTCACGTTGCCGGTGGATGCCACGTGGCGGTACGGAACGGTGCTTCTCCACTGCGGTGGCGAAGACGGCGGCGAGCCCACCGACGCGTGGCTCCTCGACTTCCGTACCGGTGAGGTGGTGGCGCACACCGCGCGCGACGAGGAGGACGGGTTGTACCCGCTGCCCGCTGCGCGGGCGCTCGTTGCGCGGAATGGGACCACAGACCTCATCGGCCGGGGGTAGCCGTCGGTCGTCAGCTCGCCTGCCGGGCCACGGTCACCAGGTGGACGTAGCGGTTGCTGTTCGGGTGGTACAGCAGCCCGACGGCGACCGCGGCCAGGAGCACCGCGGCGATGTCCACCGTGGCGTAGACGAAGCCGTACGGGTTCTCGTCGTCGCGGAAGCCCAGCCAGCAATAGGGCAGCATGAGGAGCACGGCCGCCGCGAGCGCGATGGTCGTCATGAGCCGGCCCGCCTGCCTGCCCTTCACGGCGCCGAACGATCCGTACACCGCGAAGAACATCGCCACGGACGCCAGGCCACCGGTCGGGCCGTAGAGCTGGAGCACGATCGGCAACCACGACACCACGGCGATGATCAGCAGGACGCGCGCGACACCGACCTCCGGCGGCCGGTTCGCACGGATCTCCTCGACACTCGACACCAGGACCTCCCCACGCCGGCCACGAGTGTGCACGTGTCCGGCCGGGAGGGGTCCCGGCCCCCCCACTCTGGCACGAGTGCGCGAAATCCCGGCACGTACGCGAAAATCTGTGGATAGTCACGCCCATTGTGGACAACCGCGAGGGGGTCCCCCTGGTTCCAGCCTACCGGCGCACACCGACAAAACCGCCCCACCAAGCCAAGCCTGTGGACTACCGGCCCCGGGGTCCCCCCGATTTCCAGCTTACCGGCGGGGGCGGACAGTTCAGGCGGTGCCGAGGAGATCTGTGGACACCCGTTGGCATTGTGGACAACCGCCCGAGGGCCCCCCGAATTACCAGTCTAGCGCGAGGGACCGACAATCACGGGCGGCGCGGAGTAGGGCTGTGGACAACGTGCCGGGGAGCCCCCGATTTCCAGACTACCGGCTAACACCGACGAAAACCGCGTGCTGGGCCGGGGCTGTGGACAGCCCGGAAGGCCCATCGCCGGGGTGGGTGCGGTCCGACGATGGGCCCGAGGCCGGCCTCACTCAGGCCAGGGAATCTGCGGCGAGCGGTAGAAGTCGATGCCCAGCTCGGTCCACCGCGGGCCCTGCGCGGCGAGCCGGGTCCGGAACGACTCCCAGTCGTGCGTGGACCACGGTGACCAGCCCAGCTCGGCGATGGCCGGCAGGCGTGGGAACGCCATGAACTCGACGTGGTCGCTGTTCTCCAGCGTCTCCGACCACAGTGGAGCCTCGACGCCCACGATCGACGACTCCGGCACGCCCTGCATGTGCGTGCCCGGGTCCCAGCCGTACGCGTCCGCGACCTCGATGTAGCCCGCCCACGACAGGCCCAGCGGCGTGTTCTCGTCGTACTTCATGTCCAGGTACGCCTTGTTCGCCGGCGACATCAGGATCTTGTTGCCACGCGCCACGGCGTCGTTCACGAGGTCGTTCGAGTTCGTCGTGCCCCAGTACTGCGGGACGGCCGTCGTCGAGGGCGTGGCCTTGATCAGCTCGTGCCAGCCGGACACCTTCTTGCCCAGCGCGTCCACCATCGGCAGCACCCGCGCGAAGAACTTGATGTAGTCCGGCTCCGTCGTCACATGCGCCTCGTCCCCGCCCAGATGCAGGAACTCACCCGGCGTGAGCGCCGCCAGCTCGCCGAGCACGTCGCTCACGAACTGGTAGGTGATCTCCTTGTCGATGCACAGCGAGCTGAACCCGACCTCGATCCCGGTGTACAGGGGCGGCGCCACGCCGTCGCAGTTCAGCTCCGCGTACGAGGCCAGCGCGGCGTTCGTGTGCCCCGGCATGTCGATCTCCGGGATGATCGTGATCTGCCGCTCGGCGGCATAGGCGACCAGGTCGCGGTACTCCTCCTGCGTGTAGTACCCGCCGGGCCCGCCGCCGACCTCCGTCGAGCCGCCGTACGTCGCGAGGCGCGGCCAGCTCTTGATCTCGATCCGCCAGCCCTGGTCGTCCGCCAGGTGCAGGTGCAGCCGGTTGATCTTGTACATCGCGATCTGGTCGATGTAGCGCTTGACCTCCTCCGGCGAGAAGAAGTGCCGCGACACGTCCAGCATCGCGCCGCGGTGGGCGAACCGCGGCTCGTCCACGATCCGGCCCGCCGGCACGGTCCACGGCCCGCGCTGCACCGACCGGCTCTCGACCTGCGCCGGCAGCAGCTGGCGCAGCGTCTGCACCCCCGCGAACAACCCGCGGGCCGTGCCCGCCTTGATCTCGACCCCGCGGCGGGTGGCGCCGAGCTCGTAGCCCTCCTCGCCGAGGGCCGGGTCGACCCTGCCCAGCTCGAGCGAGATGGCCGGGCCGTGCCCGCGGTCCGACACCGGAAGCCGGTAGCCGGTCGGCGGCCGCAGCAGGTCGGCGAGGTACTCGGCGACCTGCCGAGCGCCTCGGTCGGCGTGGATGGCGGTGTTCGGCGTCAGCCGGAACTCGCCGCCGTTGCGGTCAGGTGTGACCGACACCGGGGCCGGTATCACCTGGTTCATGCGCGACTCCTTGACAGAGTGGTCGGGTGCCGCCGAGGACGGCGTGGCCGCGCCGGCCAGTGTCAGTGCGGCGACGGCCAGCACCGTTGCGGCGCGTCGGGGAGCAGGATGCCTGGACACGGGTCCTCCTGGGACTGCCGAGGGACAGGTCCATCAGGTATAGACCACAGGTGGTCCAGACCACAACCCGTCAGCCCTTCAGCGCGCCCGCGGTCGCGCCCGACACCAGCTTGCGCTGCACGATCAGGAAGAACACCAGCGCCGGCAGCGCGTAGAGCACCGACGCCGCCATGATGCCGCCCCAGTCCGTGCCGAAGACCGTCCGGAACGTCGACAGCCACACCGGCAGCGTCTGCTTGTCCGAGTCGCGCATGAACACGAGCGCGTACAGGAACTCGTTCCACGCCGTGATGAACGCGAACACCGACGTCGCCACCAGGCCCGGCCCGAGCAGCGGCAGCACCACCCGGCGGAACGCGCCGAACCGGCCGCAGCCGTCCACCATCGCCGCCTCCTCGAGCTCGAACGGGATGCCCGCGACGAACCCGCGCAGCGTCCACACGGTGAACGGCAGCGTGATCGCGAAGTACACCAGCAACAGCGACGGCAGGGTGTTCAGCAACCCCGCGTCCTGCATGAGCAGGAACATCGGGATGAACAGCGCCTCCATCGGGGCCATCTGCGCGACCAGCACCAGCAGCAGGAACCCCCTGCGCCCCCGGAAGCGCAGCCGGGCCAGCGGGAACGCCGCGAGCACGCCCGCGACCAGTGCGCACGCGACCGCGCCGAGCGTGACGATCAGGCTGTTCGTCAGGTGCACGGTGAAGCCGGGCTTGGCGATCGCGCTCGCGAAGTTGTCGAGGGTGACCGCGAGCGGGACCAGGTCGTAGTCCGCGGTGAGCAGGTCGCCGGACGGCTTGAACGCGCTGGTGATCATCCAGTACGTCGGGAACGCGAACAGCACGGCGACGAGCACGCCCAGTGTGTTCACCAGGATCCGTCCCATGAGACGTCGGCCTCCCGGGAGCGCAGCAGCAGCCGCAGGTAGCGGGCGGTGAGCACGAGCAGGACGACGATCATCAGCACGGCGATCGCGGACGCGACGCCGAAGTGTCGCCCGGCGATGCCGCGCAGGTACAGCAGCAGCGGCAGGGTGGTGCTCTCGCCGTCCGGGCCACCCTGGCGGATCGCCCATACCTGGGCGAACACCTTGAAGTCCCAGATCACGGACAGGAACGTGGCCAGGGTGACCAGCGACCGGATCGCCGGCCAGGACACGGTCGCAAACGATTGCCACGCGCTCGCGCCGTCGATGCTCGCCGCCTCGTACAGCTCGCGCGGGGCGGCGAGCAGGCCGGCGTAGATCGTGAAGCAGACGAACGGCACGGCCTGCCACACGATCAGCAGCCCGATGACGGTCAGCGTGCTCGCGCCGGAGGAGAACCAGGAGAACCCGGCGAACGAGTCGAAGCCGAGCTTGACCAGGGTCTTATTGAGGATCCCGTACTGCTGGTCGAAGATCCACTGGAACACGGTCGTGGTGGCCAGGATCGGCGTGGCCCAGGCGAGCACGAGGCAGACCTGCACGGCGACGCGAACCCTGACCGACAGGTGCCGCATGAGCAGGGCGATCAGCAGGCCGGCGAGCACCGTGGCGGCCACGCAGGCCATGGTGAAGGCGACCGTTCGCAGCGTGATCGTCCAGACCTCGGGGTCGGCGAGCACGGTCGCGTAGTTGTCCAGGCCGACCCAGACGACCTCGCCGCGGACGAGCTCGCCGAGGTCGAGCCGGCGGAAGCTGATGCCGACGACCTGGATCGCGGGCCAGCCGAGCAGCACCAGCATGGTGATCACGGCGGGCGCGAGCAGGAGGTACGGGACGGCGCGGTCCCCGAGTCCGGCCCGGCGCGACCGGCTGGAGCGTGGTGGTGCCGGCGGGGGATGGCCCGCCGGCACCGAGATCCGCGCTGTCCGTGTCATCGCGGCCGGCATCAGCCGCGCAGCGCCGCGTCCAGCGCCTCGTCGGCGTCGGCGGTCGCGGTGTCGAGATCCTTCGCGCCGGTCAGGTAGGCGGTCAGCATGTCCTTGAGCGGGTTCTGGCCGGCCTCGATGGTCGCCCACTTCGGCGTGGCGGGGACGGCCTTGCCGTTTCGGGAGGCCTGCGCCATCGCCTTGCTCACCGGGTTCGCGTCCAGCGCCGAGAGGTCGGTGGAGGCACCGGGCACCATGCCGGCCTCGGCGAGCTGGCCCTGGTACTCGTCGCTGAGCAGCAGCGTCAGGTACTCCTTGGCGAGGTCGGCGTTCTTGCTGTTGACGGGGATGGCGAGGTTCGAGCCGCCCTGGAACACGGGCGCGGTCTCGCCCGGGTTCTCGGACGGGATCGGGAAGGCGGAGGTCTTGGCCTTGATGTCGGCGTTGTCCTTGGCCGCGGTGTCGACCTCCCACGGCAGCGCGATCATCATCGCGACGTTGCCCTGGCCGTAGATGCCGGCCTGCTCGGGGTTCTGCTCGTCGTTGTCCTTCGGCGCGGTGGTGCCGGACACCTCGACCAGCTGCTTGTAGAACTCCAGGGCCGCCTTGGTCTCGGCACTGTCGACGGTCGCGGTGAACTCGGTGCCGTTCTGCTCGGCGATGTCGCCACCCTCGTCGTAGATGAAGGACAGCAGGGCGTACCAGTTCTGGCCGGGCAGGTACAGCGGCTGGAACCGCTTGTCCTTGCCGAACTTCGCCTTCAGCTTGGTGATGGCGTCGAGCCACTCGGCACGCGAGCTCGGCGGGGCCGCGATGCCGGCCTGCTGGAACATGTCCGTGCGGTAGATGACCTCGCGGTTGGCGGCGTAGAACGGCGTGGAGTACTGCCTGCCGTCCCACTCGCCGGAGGCCTTCAGGCTCGCGAGCCACTGGTCGCCGTTCAGGTCGCCGACGTCGCCGCTGAGGTCGGTGAGCACCCCCTCGGCGGCGAACGACGGGGCCTGAGTGTTGCCGAGCTCGATCACGTCCGGCGGGTCGTCGCTGGCCAGGGCCGTGGTCAGCTTGTCCTGGATGCCGTTCCACTCCTGGACCTCGTACTTGACGGTGACGCCGTCGTGGGTTCGCCCGAACTCCTCGTTGAGTGCGTCGGTGAGGGATTCCGGCGCGGAGCCGTTCATCAGCCACACGGTGAGCGTGCGCGGCTCGCCGGTGTTCTCGTTGCCGCTGCTCTCGGTGCCGCCCGACCCTGCGCATCCCGCGGTAGCCAGTGCGATGGTGGCGGCGCCGACCATCACCTTCGTCCAGCGCTTCACTTCTCTGCCGTCCTTCCGGGTCCGCACCAGTGGTTTAGACCGAATGGTTCAGACCTAGTGGTATAGACCAATGGGAGAACTGTGAGCCTGCCCGGCGCCGCTGTCAAGACAGTTGCTGAAGACGTTGTAAATCGGGCCGGAAATCGAGGTGTGGCAAGGGATTCTGGCCAACATCCCACCGCGACCCGGGCTGCTTCGGGAACTTCTCACCGCGTCTCGTGGACGGCTCGCCTGGCTGTGCGAGGAGATCGTCAGCGGGTGATCGTGCCCAGGGATTCGACGAACCGGCTCAGGAGTCGGGCGAACTCGGCGCGGTCGGCGGCCGGCCATCCCGCCATGGCCTCGCCGAAGACCTGCCGCCGGAAGGCGTGTACCTCCGCTGACCGGCGTCGGCCCGCCGGCGTGCGGACCAGCAGGGCGCGGCGGCCGTCAGCCTGGTCGGCTTCGCGGCGCACCAGTCCGGCGGCCACGGCCGCGGCGACCAGCTTGCTGGCACGTGGCTGGTCGATGCCCAAGGCGGCGGCGACACCGCTGACGGTCGCCCGCTGTCCGGCCTCCTCGGCCTCCTCGATGACGTCCAGCACTTCGGTGCCGGCACCGCTCGTGCCGGCCGCCGCGCTCCCGCGTCGACGACCGGGCCTGGCGCTCCGGCGTGCCGCCGCGAGGCGGGCGAGGGCGCGCCGGCTCTGGCTGCGGCGGATCGCCACCATGGCGCGTTCCACCGCCTCGGTGTGCTCGTCGCCGTTGCGCTCCACGGCAGCGAAGTATATAGTTGAACAACTATATGTCAAATGACATCTATATGGGTAAGGACAAGATGGAACGGCCTATCGGTTACTGGCTCAAGCACCTCGACCGTCTCATCGAGGCCGTCGCCGAGCGAACCTTCGCCGAGGAGAGGCTCACCCGGCGGCACTGGCAGATCATGAACGTGGTGCGCGAGTCCCCGCGGGACGCGGCCGCGCTCACCGAGTCGATACGTCCCTTCTGGGGTCCTGGCGCGATCGTTTTGGACGAGGTCACCGACGAGCTGACCCGCCGCGGCTGGCTCACCCGGGACGAGGTGGGGCACTACGAGCTCACGCCGGCCGGCCGGACCGGACACGCCGCGATGGAGGCGAAGATGCGCGGCATTCGTTCCACGTTCCTCAACGGACTGGCAGAAGAGGACTATGACGCGACCGTGCGCACCCTGCGGCGGATGGCCGAGAACCTGGAGCGCGCGGTCGGGCAGGATCGGCGCGTCGCGGCCACCTGAAGATCTTCACCCACGAGTCTCGACCGTTGCTCGATGCCCGGCTCGCCCGGCCTTCTGCCAACCCCGCGTTCGCCGGACGCGACATCACCGACCACGCCGCCTTCGTGGTCAGCCGTCCACCGTCATCGATCCGGCCCCGAGGCCATATCCCGTCGCCTACGTGATCCGCGGCCCCCACCCTCGCCGGTGGGGCGTCGTCAAGGTCTTGTTGGGGTCTGGGGTTTCTTGTTTTGCCTGGTTGTTGGTGTGGGATGCCGGGTGGGGCTGGTGGGCGTGTGATGTTTCGGGTGGTGTGGCGGAGGGCTTTGGTGATGTTGGTCCAGCCGTGTTGGCGTGGT
>NZ_JBOHGB010000105.1:0-24827 GCF_050699935.1 Actinophytocola sp. | reverse complement strand
GGCACGGGGCGCGCGGCGGATCGCGGTGGCGTCGTGGTTCCTCGCACCGGGCCGGCTGCCGGACCGGGTCGCCGCGCAAGCCCGGGCCGCGGACCCGTCGGCGATCGTGGCCGACCCGCTCGGCCCGGACCCGTCACTCGCCGAGCTGGTGCTCGACCGGTACGCGGCCGCGGCCTCCGTTCCGGCGAGCCCACGCTCCGCCTGACGGTCACGTCGCGTTACTCCGTTCGGCCGTTGGTGGGATGGCAACCACACGGACACGCACGGTAAACGTGAATGCTTGACGGTGATCGCTACGCGGGAGTAAGCACGAGATACGGATCCGCAACCTCTTGCCCTGCAACGCGATTCTTGAGGTGAGGACGATGAAGTGCGCCCTGCGCGCCGGAATCGGCGTGCTCGCCGTGACCGCCGCCGTGCTGACGTTCGCCCCCGCGGCCTCCGCCGCCGCGTTCGACATCACCTACGACTGTCAGGCCGACACCCCGCTCGGCGCCGAGAACCTGACGCTGAACCAAGCCGTCGAGGCGACCGCACCGGCATCCGTCGCGCCGGGCGGCGCGCTGGACGTGGTGGTGGATCCGGCGCCGAACCAGGTGCCGTCCGAGGCCGCCGGCTACGAGGTCAAGGAGGTCAACACGTTCACGCTGAAGGTGCCGGTGCCGACGAACGCGACGCTCGCCGGCGTCGACCTGACCGGCGGCTCCGGCCTCGGCCCGAACCCACCGCAGTGGTCGGAGGCCGGCGGGGTCGTGACCGTGACCTTCGACGGCCCGATCGCCGGCGGCGCGAGCTTCGAGCTGCCCACGATCACCGCACACCTGACCGCGGGTGCGTCCGGCACGATCGAGTCGACGCTGTACGGCAGCGGCTACGACGACCCCGGCCTGACGTTCACGGCGGTCGTGTCGACCTTCCTGGGCGACATCTCCGCGCCGACGTCCTGCTTCCCCAACCCGAACCCCGTGCTGACGACGACCGCGATCGGCTGACCTGACCGGGCGCGGCAACGGGGCGTCCCCCACAACGGCGTGGGGGGCGCCCCACCACCGGGTACTACGACGCCGCGCGGTCCGCCTCCGGGCGGCGGCGACGGGCCGGGTCCGTGAGCGACGGCGGCAGCCAGGCACCGTCCACTCTGTACAGATCGGTGCCCGGGGGGACGATCTCGTCGATCCGGTCCAGGGTCGCGTCGTCGAGCGTGCGGGTCGCGCCCTTCAACGACGCCGACAGCTGTTCCATCGTCCGCGGGCCGATGATCACCGAGGTGACCGCGGGGTGGGCGGCGGGAAACGCCACGGCCAGCTCCGGCAACGTGGCGCCGACGTCCGCGGCCAGCGCGGTCAGCTGCTCCAGCGCCGCGAACTTCGCCGTGTTGCCCGGAATCGACGGATCGAAGCGGCCCGGGGTCAGCGCCGCGCGGCCCGCCCCGAGGTCGACCGGCTCACCAGGCCGGACCCGGCCCGACAGGAAGCCCGAGGCCAGCGGGCTCCACGTCAGCACGCCCATGCCGAGGCGCTGGCAGGTCGGCAGGACGCTCCGCTCGACTCCGCGGCCGATCAGCGAGTACGGCGGCTGCTCGGTCCGGAACCGGTGCAGGCCCCGCGCGGACGCGACGTGGTGGGCCGACACGATGTCCTCCGTGGGGAACGTCGAGCAGCCGAACGCACGGATCTTGCCCGCCCGCACCAGATCCGTCAGCACGGACAGCGTCTCCTCGACATCCGTGCGTTCGTCGGGCCGGTGGATCTGGTACAGGTCGATCCAGTCCGTGCGCAGCCGGCGCAGGCTCGCCTCGACCTCGCGGAGGATCCAGCGCCGGGAGTTGCCGCCGCAGTTCGGGCCCTCCCCCATGGGAAAGTGCACCTTCGTCGCCAGCACCACGTCGTCGCGGCGACCCTCCAGCGCCTTGCCGACGATCTCCTCTGACTCGCCCGCCGAGTACATGTCCGCGGTGTCCACGAAGTTGACGCCCTCGTCGAGCGCGGCGTGCACGATGCGGACGCAGTCGTCGTGGTCGGGGTTGCCCACCGAGCCGAACATCATCGCGCCGAGGCAGTGGACGCTGACCTCGATGCCGGTGCCGCCGAGCGTGCGGTAGCGCATGCGTAGTCCTTTCAACGATGTGGCCGCACCGTAGCTGCTGGACCAAGCTCCAGGTCAAGAGCTTGCACCATACCCCTATGGGGTATATGGTCGTGGAATGAACCAGCAATGGCGAACCGCGGTGAGTGCGACGCTGCACTGCCTCACCGGCTGTGCGATCGGCGAGGTGCTGGGCATGGTCATCGGCACGGCGCTCGGCTGGTCGGCGACGCCCACGGTGATCCTGGCGATCGTGCTCGCGTTCCTGTTCGGCTACTCGCTCACCCTCGGTCCGGTGTTGCGCGCGGGTGTCGCGTTCAAGGCCGCGCTCTCGGTGGCGCTGGCGGCCGACACGCTCTCGATCACCGTGATGGAGATCATCGACAACGCGATCATCGTGGCCGTGCCCGGTGCGATGGAGGCCGGCCTGGCCTCGGTGCTGTTCTGGGCGAGCCTCGCGTTCGCACTGGTGGTCGCGTTCGTGGTGACCGTGCCGGTGAACAAGTGGCTGATCGGACGTGGCCGAGGCCACGCGGTGGTGCACAAGTACCACCATTAGCGGCCGCGCAAGTAGGTAGGTGGATGCCCGCCGTGATCGAGGTGGATGCATCGCGGTGCGGGCGCCGCCATGCCTACTTGCGCGGTCGCTAAGGTCGGCTCATGGCTGAGCTGGTGCATTACCGGACCGAGAGCGGCGTCGCGACCATCACGCTCGACTCTCCGCACAACCGCAACGCGCTGTCCGCACAGCTGCGCCGGGAGCTGCGCGACCACCTGACCACCGCGGCCGGCGACGACGCGGTCCGTGTGATCGTCCTCGACCACACCGGCTCGGTCTTCTGCGCCGGCATGGACCTCAAGGAGGCCGGCACCCCGGGCTCGTCCACCGTGGGTGTCAACGAGTTCCCCGAGATCCTCACCCAGATCTGGACCAGCTCGAAGCCCGTCGTGGCCAAGGTCGCCGGGCCGGCCCGCGCGGGCGGCGTCGGCATCGTCGCCGCGGCCGACATCGCGGTCGCGGCCACCGACGCCACGTTCGCGTTCACCGAGGTCCGGCTCGGGCTCGTACCCGCGGTCATCTCCGTGACCGTCCTGCCCCGGCTGCTCCCCCGCGCCGCGCACGAGCTGTTCCTCACCGGCGAGAAGTTCGACGCGGAGCGCGCGGTCGCGATCGGCCTGCTGAACGCGGCCGTCCCGGCGGACGGGCTGGACGCGGAGGTGGCCCGCTACACCGGGATGCTCGCGCAGGGCGGCCCGATCGCGCTCGCGGTCACCAAGGACATGCTGCGCCGGGCGCGTGCGGCGGACCCGGCCGACGACTTCGCCGACATGCTCGAGCTGTCCGCGGGGTTCTTCGCCAGCGACGAGGGCCAGGAGGGCATCGCGGCGTTCGCGCAGAAGCGGCGGCCGTCGTGGGTGCCGGTCAGCGAGGGCTGAGCCGCACGGTCAGCCGGCCCGGCTCGCTGGCGTCCATCAGGACGTCGGCGACGGCCCGGTAGCCGGCGGGGTCGGCGTGCTCGAACACCTCGGGCTCGCGCCATACGAGGACGTGCTCCCCGGCGGGCAGCCAGGACAGGTCGCGCAGGCAGTCGTAGAGCGCGTCGAGGTTGCGCCCGAACCAGTCCGGGAACGACAGCGCGGCGGCGACGGCGTCGTAGAACTCGGCCTTCGACCGGATCGCCGTGCCGTCGATCTGGTGCTCCATGGCGCTCACCCGTCCGGATCGACGACGACGAACGACGCGTAGTGGTCCTCGGTGTAGTACAGCTCGTCGGCGGATCCGGTGACGATCCGCCGCGCATCGCGGTCGTCGCGATCCGGATCGGCGACCGTGTACTCACGGTAGTAGCCGGTCTTCTTCGCGGGCAGCGGCCGCTCCCGGTTGCCGAACACCGAGCCGTCCTCCTCGTACGGGAACGGGCCACCCCGCTCGATCAGCCGCCACGTGCTGGCGGCCTCGACCGGCAGCTCGGACAGCGCGCGGACCGGCAGCCCCGAGTCCGCGCCGGGCACCCCGGTGCCGGTACCGCTGTCGGTACTGCTGACGGCCTCGCGGACGAACCAGCCGGCGAGCACCAGCACGATGAGCCCGACGAGCGCGACCGTGATGCGACGAGACGAGCTCACGCGTTGCGCCTAGGAAGCTGCGCGCCCGGAGGACTCCGCGGGCACCCGCTCGTCCTGGCTCGCCGCCTTCTGCTCGTCCGGCACGTCGGCGGGCTCAGCAGGTTCCTCGGCCTTCCCCTCGGCCGTTTCCTCGGCGGGCGAGCCGATCGGCGGCTCCGGGGACGCCGCCGGGCCGAAGAACGCCGACGCGTGGTCGACGATCCGGTCGATCAGCCAGGCCACGACCAGGCACAGCGGCACCAGCACGACCACCACGAGAGCGAACTGGAACGGGAAGGGCAGGCCGAGCATCCACAGCTCGACGCCGTTCCACCAGTCCGGCAACATGACATCGAGAGTAGACCTACGCCACTCCGAGGGTCCGGCGGATCACGAACCTGGGTAAGTTGCGACGTATGTTCGCGGTCTACGCAGCGGAGCCCAACCCCGACAAGCCGCTCGACGCACTGCGGGTCGGCGAGCGGCCGGAGCCCGAGGCGCCGGAGGGCTGGGTGGCCGTCTCCGTGCGAGCCGCGAGCCTGAACATGCACGACCTGTGGACCCTGCGCGGCGTCGGCATCAAGCCCGACCAGTTCCCGATGATCCTCGGCTGCGACGGTGCCGGCGTGCTGCCGGACGGCTCGGAGGTCGTGCTGCACAGCGTCGTCGGCGACGCCTCGACCTACGGCGACGAGACGCTCGACCCCAAGCGGACCCTGCTGACCGAGAAGCACCAGGGCACGTTCGCCGACACGGTGATCGTGCCGGCCCGCAACGTGCTGCCGAAGCCGGCCGCGCTGTCGTTCGCCGAGGCCGCGTGCATGGGCACGGCCTGGCTGACCGCCTACCGGATGCTGTTCACCCGGTCCGGCCTGCGACCCGGGCAGACGATGCTCGTGCAGGGCGCGTCCGGCGGGGTCTCGACCGCGCTGATCGAGCTGGGCAGGGCGGCCGGCATGCGGGTGTGGGTGACCGGGCGGTCCGAGGAGAAGCGGGCGCTCGCGGCGCGGCTGGGCGCCGAGGGGACGTTCGAGTCCGGCCAGCGGCTGCCGGAGCGGGTGGACGCCGTGTTCGAGACGGTCGGCAAGGCCACGTGGGCGCACTCGATGCGCGCGGTCAAGCCGGGCGGAACGATCGTGGTGTCCGGCTCCACCAGCGGCCCGGACGCGAACGCCGACCTGCAGCGGCTGTTCTTCATGCAGCTGCGGGTCGTGGGATCGACGATGGGTACCCGTGAGGAGCTGGCCGCTCTGCTGCGGTTCTGCGAGCTGGCCGGCATCCGGCCACAGATCGGCGCCGAGCTGCCGATGGCCGAGGCCGCCGACGGGTTCCACCAGATGCTCGCCGGCCAGACCGCCGGCAAGATCGTGTTCACTCGGTGAGAGGTCTCATGCCGCGAACGTTCACGCTGGACGACGCCATCCAGCTCGCCCGCCGCGCCCACGAGGGCCAACTCGACAAGTCCGGCCGCCCCTACATCGCGCATCCGCTGCGGGTGATGGGCCACGTCAAAGGTGAGCACGAGCGGATGACCGCGGTGCTGCACGACGTGGTCGAGGACACCGGCGTGACGCTGGAGGACCTCACCGCGGTCGGCTGCCCGGCTGAGGTGCTGGCCGCGGTCGCGGCGATCAGCAGACGGCCGGGCGAGGCGCAGGCGGACTACCTGGCGCGGGTCATGGCCGACCCGATCGCCCTGGTCGTGAAGCGGGCGGACATCGCGGACAACATGTCGCCCGACCGCATGGGCCGGCTCGACGCGGCCACCCAGGAGCGGCTGCGGGCCAAGTACGAGGCCGCGTTACGGCAGCTGGACGGCGCCGTCTAGCGACGCGACCAGCTTCTTCGGGGCCACCGTGCGGTAGGCCTCGGTCACGATCTCGGCGATCTCGGTCCAGTCCAGCGGCACGTCGAGGTACACGCCCAGCCAGCCGCGGTGGCCGACGTAGGGCGGCCGGAAGAACCGCTCGGGGTCCTCGGCGATCATCTCCTCCTGCACGCCCGGTGGCGCCGCGCACCAGAACGCCAGCCGGTCGTCATGGTGGTGGTCGGCGTACATGACGAACGTCTTGCGGACGAACCAGGTCGGCTCGCCGTGGCTGCACCGCTCGGCGGCCTCGGGCAGGGCCATGCACAACGCACGCAGTCGTGGCAGCGGGTCGCTCGGCATGCTCGCACTCTAGTGACGTGGCGGCGGGCGACGCTTGCACGAATGGGAAGACGCTGGACCACACATCGAACCGTGCTCGACCCACGCTCGTGACACCAGTGACACCACTGGCCGGGAGCATGTGATAGCAGCGATGGTTGTCGCGGCGTGTTCTCCCGCCAGCACACCAGGACCAGTCACCGAGGAGGTTTCGATGTGTGCCTGTGGCTGTGGTGCTGAACTGACGGACTCGTTGTACTGGGCGAGCGAGCTCTGCCACATCCGGTGGCTCGCGAGGCAGTCCAGCTCCGAGCCGACCACCGTGCGCACCTTCTGCGGCGCCACCTACACCGAGCGGGTCGTCAAGGAAGCCTGACGGAGCGGGTGCCCTACTTCTTCGCCTTGCTCTTGTCCGCCGTCTCGTCGGTGGTCAGCGCGGCGACGAAGGCCTCCTGCGGCACCTCGACCCGGCCCACCGTCTTCATCCGCTTCTTGCCTTCCTTCTGCTTCTCGAGCAGCTTGCGCTTGCGGGTGATGTCGCCGCCGTAGCATTTCGCCAGCACGTCCTTGCGCATCGCGCGCACGGTCTCGCGGGCGATCACCCGCGAGCCGATGGCCGCCTGGATCGGGACCTCGAACTGCTGGCGGGGGATGAGCGTGCGCAGCTTCGCGGCCATCCTCGTGCCGTAGCCGTACGCCGCGTCGCGGTGCACGATCGCGGAGAACGCGTCGACCGGCTCGCCCTGCAGCAGGATGTCGACCTTGACCAGGTCCGCGGCGAGCTCACCGGCCGGCTCGTAGTCCAGCGACGCGTAACCGCGGGTGCGCGACTTCAGCGTGTCGAAGAAGTCGAAGATGATCTCGCCGAGCGGCATCGTGTAGCGCAGCTCGACCCGGTCGGTGGACAGGTAGTCCATGCCGCCGAGCACGCCGCGCCTGCCCTGGCACAGCTCCATGATCGCGCCGATGTAGTCGCTCGGCGCGATGATCGAGACCTTCACCACCGGCTCGTAGACCGCCGCGACCTTGCCCTCCGGCCAGTCCGACGGATTCGTCACGCTGATCTCGCCGCCGTCATCGAGCTCGACCCGGTAGACGACATTGGGCGCGGTCGAGATCAGGTCCAGCCCCGCCTCGCGCTCCAACCGCTCGCGCACGATCTCCAGGTGCAGCAGGCCGAGGAAGCCACACCGGAAGCCGAAGCCCAGCGCCGCCGACGTCTCCGGCTCGTAGCTCAGCGCGGCGTCGTTGAGCCGGAGCTTGTCCAGTGCCTCGCGCAGGTCCGCGTAGTCCGAACCGTCCACAGGAAACAGTCCTGAGTAGACCATCGGCCGGGGCTCGCGATAGCCGGCGAGCGGTTCGGTCGCGCCGTGCCGCTCGCTGGTGACAGTGTCCCCGACCTTGGACTGGCGGACGTCCTTCACGCCGGTGATCAGGTAGCCCACCTCACCGACGCCGAGGCCACTGCTGGGCTTGGGCTCCGGGGAGATGATGCCGACCTCGAGCAGCTCGTGGGTGGCGCCGGTGGACATCATCCGGATCCGCTGGCGCGGCGTGATCTTGCCGTCCACCACCCGGATGTAGGTGACCACGCCGCGGTAGGTGTCGTAGACCGAGTCGAAGATCATCGCGCGCGGCGGGGTGTCCGCCGCGCCCTGGGGCGCCGGCACCAGCCGTACGACCTCGTTGAGCAGCTCCCGCACCCCCTTGCCGGTCTTGGCCGATACCCGCATCACGTCGGACGGCTCGCAGCCGACGATGTGCGCGAGCTCCTCGGCGTACTTGTCCGGTTCCGCGGCCGGCAGGTCGATCTTGTTCAGCACCGGGATGATCGTGAGGTCGTTCTCCATCGCCAGGTACAGGTTGGCGAGGGTCTGCGCCTCGATCCCCTGCGCGGCGTCGACCAGCAGCACCGCGCCCTCGCACGCCTCGAGCGCCCTGCTGACCTCGTAGGTGAAGTCGACGTGCCCCGGGGTGTCGATCAGGTGCAGCACGTGGTCGCGCCCGCCGACCTGCCACGGCAGCCGGACGTTCTGCGCCTTGATCGTGATGCCGCGCTCGCGCTCGATGTCCATCCGGTCGAGGTACTGCGCGCGCATGGCCCGTTCCTCGACCACGCCGGTGAACTGCAGCATCCGGTCGGCCAGGGTCGACTTGCCGTGGTCGATGTGCGCGATGACGCAGAAGTTCCTGATCAGCTCAGGATCTGTGAACGTCGTGTCGGCGAACGTAGTCACTCGGGTTCCTCAAGGTGTCATACGGATACGACACATCGTCCCATGCGTCCGGATCACGCCGGTGCCAGCAGGTCCACCGTCGGGAAGTAGGTGCGGTACCGGCCGGAATCGCGGGTCAGCAACCTCAGGCGGCTCACCGCCGCGTGGGCGCCGATGAAGAACTCCGGCATGCCATTTCTCGTCACGGGTGATCAGGTCGAGGACGACGTTGGAGTCGACCAGGGTCGCGGGTGGCTCGGTCACCGCGGGTCAACGCCATGATCTCGTCCCCGGGGTGCGGACCGAGCTGGCGACGGATCTCGATCGGAATCGTCACCTGCCCTTTCTCCGTCAGCCGCGGGTAGGAGTCATCCCGTTCCTACGCCTACCGCCTCCGCGAGATCGTCGAAGACCTCGCGGTTGTGCCGGAACGCCTCGTTGGCCTCCGCGATCAGCGCCGTCTGCTCCCCCGCGTCCCACATGGTCCCGTCCAGCAGCGCGCGGTAGGCGTCTTTGAATCGCTTCGGCCGGTCGATCGCGTCGAACGTGTAGAACCGCAGCCCGTCGTCGGTCAGGTCGTAGACGCCGCGCAGCTTGTGCCGGATGATCCGGCCGCCGGACAGGTCGCCGAGGTAGCGCGTGTAGTGGTGCGCCACGAACTCGCTCCGCGAGGTGAAGCACACGTCGCGGATCCGGTCGATGTAGCGCCGGGTGGCCGGCAGCGGCTCGAGCGAGGACCGCCAGGACGGGCCCGACAGCCACGCCAGGTCGGCCTCCAGGGAGGGGCAGCGGATCAACGCGTCCGACACGAATGACCCGACGACCCGGTCGAACCGCCACGCCGCGCCCGCCTCCTCCAGCACCCGGTAGAACAGGTAGGTCTGGCCCAGTAGGGCCGCGTAGGCCGAGCGCGGCAGCCGCCCGGCCAGCAACGCCTCGACGAACGGCGCCTGCTCGGCGCGCTCGTGCTCCTCGCGGGTCGCCGCCCGCAACCGCGCGGCGAACCCGTTCGCCGTGTTCCTTGGTTCGCCGTTCATGTTCGCCGCGCTCCTCCGCCGCTCGCCGCCCGCACCGCCCGCTCTACATGCTGCCTTCCCTCCCGCGCTATCCGGCGTGCGACGGGCCCATCCGGCGGCGAAGGCCGACCATCCGGCCGACTCAGCGCTGACGCGCGCGGCGGGCGAGCAGCAGGCCGCCGGCCACGAGCACGCCCAGCAGCACGACGAGCATGACCGGCCCGGCCGCGTCGAGCCAGCCGAGCAGCGTGCGCTGGATCGTGCCGGCCGCCTCCACCACGGGGTCCGCCGGGCTGCCACCGCGGAACAGCCGCAGCTCGTAGTAGCCGTAGTACGCCACGTACGCGCCGGCCAGGACGAGCAGCGCACCGCCGGCCCGGGTCACGTAGGGCAGGGCGCGGCGCACGCCGGTGACGACCGCGGTACTGGCGAGCGCGGCGGCGACGGCGAGCACGGCGACCACGAGCCCCATGCCCACCGCGTAGGCACCGAACGCGGCGAGCCCGGTCCCGAAGTCGCCGTCGCGCAGCGCGACACCGGCCGCGGCGAGGAACGGCCCGATGGAGCAGGACAGGGACGCGACGGCGAACGCGACCCCGTAGCCCGCCATCGACACGACCCGCGTGGTCGGCGCACCCCGCGCCGGCTTGGGCAGCAGCAGGCGGGGCTCCTTGCCGGCGAGCAGCGCGCCGCCGAGCACGAGCATGACGACCCCGATGACCAGCGTGACGACGGGCAGGTTCCGCTGCAACGACGCCGCCAGCGGCGCGCTGAGCAGGCCGAACACACCGAACACCACCACGAAGCCCAGGGTCATCAGCGCGCTCGCGGCCAGCGCCCGGCCGAGCCGCGCGGTCCTGGTCGCACCGCCACCGGAGTCGCCCGTGGAGTCGCCCGCGACGACCATCGCGAGGTAGCCCGGCAACATGGCGAAGCCGCACGGGTTGACCGTCGCGAGCATGCCGGCGCCGAGGGCGAAGGCGAGCTCGTCCCCCATCAGCGCAGCGCGGAGACGCGGGCGAGCAGCTCGTCCTTCTCGAGGATGTCGGTCTCGACCTCGACGTCGCCGTTCGAGCTGACGAACGCGTAGGCCGGCTGGTAGGTCACGCCGAACCGCTTCCACACCGCGGCGTCGGTGTCCGCGAGGTGCGGGAAGTTACCGAGCCCGAAGCGCTGCACGAAGTCCTGCATCGCCGGCACCTGGTCCTGCGCGGCGACGCCGACGAACTGCACGCCGGAGCTCTTCGACGCCTCGGCCATGGTCGGCGCCTCGGCCTGGCAGTTCGAGCACCACGGCGCCCAGAACCAGAGCATGGCCGGCTTGCCGGCCAGCGACGCGCCGGTGAACTCCTTGCCGTCCAGGGTCTTCGCGGTGAACCTGAGCTTCTCGGGCACGGGCTTCGCGGGTGGCTCGACCGGTGCGGAGGAACTCGCCGGCGCGTCGTCCGCGGGGCTGGTGGGTGTCGCCTCGCTGGTCGGCGTGGCGGACGGTGGCGCGGCCGGTGGGGCGGACGCCGATGGTTCCGGGTCCGCGCAGCCGGCCAGTACCAACACCGTGCCGATCACCGCGACCAACGCCGGACGCAGCCGTGCCATCGGTTCTCCCTTTGGTCGTCCGTAGGTTCTCTCTCAACACCGCATCATGGCCCCGGGCGGACCGGACGAACCCTTACGAACCGATGACGCCTGGCCGTGTGGCGGCGAAGTGCGCGACCGCGCCGGACACGTCGAGCCGGTCGATCAGCAGGCCGGCCCCGTCGAGCCAGCGCTCGAACGCGGCGGTGGTGCCGCCGGGGCCGAAGAGTCCGGCGCGCCGGAACATCCCGATCGCGACATCCTGGCGTAGCCCGGCGCCGCGCACAATGGTGTCGCCGACGAGCCGGCCGCCCGGCCGGACGCAGCCGGCCATCTCGCGGACGGCCGTGGCCGGGTCGGGCAGGCAGTGCAGGCCGTTGAACGTCACGCACAGGTCGAACTCGCCGTCGGCGAACGGCATCCGCACCACGTCGGCCTCCGCGAGCTCGATGTCCACCCCGCGCCGCGCGGCCCGCCGCCGGGTGCGGGTGAGCATGTCGCGCGAGATGTCCGCGGCGACGTAACGGATCCCGGGGCGTGCGCCGCGCAGCGCGACCCCGCCGCCGCACGGCACGTCGAGCACGGCCGCGCCGTCGGGCAGCTCGCGGATCGCGCGGATGCTGGCGTTGAGCCGCCTCGCGTCGGTCCCCCAGAGCAGCCGCCCGGCGGGCCGCGCGAGCCACTCACGCTCGACGCCGAAGTCGTAGACCGCGCCGCCGATGCGCCCGGCGCGATCGGTCCACCGCGTGCCGGCCATGCCCATGACTACCACGGGCATGGCCGGAACGGCAGCGGATCGTCACCTCCAGCCGATTACTTCCAGCCGAGGTCGGTCAGGTCGACGACCACGGTCGCCGCCGGCCGCTCGCCGCCCTCCTTCGCGACGACCACGACCTGCTCGTCCTTCGCCACGGACGCGATCTTCTCGTCGCCGTTGACCTTGGTGTCCTTGGTCACCGCGTAGGTCTTCGCGTAGCCGTCCGCGCTCTTCAGGGCGATCGAGCCGCGGTCGACGGACGTCACCGCGCCCTTCTGCACGAGCACGGTCCGCGAGCCGCCGCCCTCCTTGGCGAGCACCACGGTGGCGTGCGAGACGTCGGCGATGTCCGTGTCGCCCAACGCGTCCGCGATGCCCCACGGACCGCCGCCCCACGGACCGCGCCACGGCCCGTCGTGTCCGTCGGCGTGCTCGTCGGCCGCGGCGGTCTCGGACGCGGGCGCGGACGACGGCGTGGACGAGGTCGCGGCCGCGAAGCCGATCGCGCCGAGGCTCGCCACGCCGACCACCGCCGCACCCACGCCGACTCGCCAGGCGAGCCGGCGCCTCCGGTCAGTACTGTCGTTCATCGGTTCCTCCCATCGGTTTCGGTCCACACCAATGGTTCCGAGGAACCGCCCCGATGACGTCGGACGGCCGACTGGACCTCGCGTACGCGCGCGGCGGTACCCGGCCGGAGGGGGCTACTCCCCACGGCGTATCACCTCGGAGGTCAGCCGGCCGCGATGGCCGCGACCCCGGCGAGGACGATCACCGCACCCGCGAGCCGCCGGGCGGGGTCGGGTTCGCGCAGCAGCAACCACGCGCCGACGCTGCCGATCACGATCGAGAGCTCCCGCGCCGGCGCGACGAGGCTGACCGGTGCGAGCCGCATCGCGAACAGCACCAGCACGTAGGCGAGCGGGGACAGCACGGCCACGGCGAGGATCGGCACCTTGTTGTCCCGCCACAACGCGGCCGCCGCGCGCCGGCGGGCGAGCGCGTACGGGCCGAGCAGGACCGTCTCGAACCCGGACGAACCGGCCATCAGCACCAGCGGCGGCACGGCGAGCGCGGTCACGGCGTGCGCGTCCCACAGGGTGTACGTCGCGATCGTCGTGCCGCACGCGATCCCGTAGCCGACCCCGGCGGCCCACGAGCGGCCCGAGTCGGAGCCGAGCCCGCTGATCACCCAGACTCCGAGCACGACGGCCGCGGTGCCGGCGAGCGCGGCCGGACCCGGTCGCTCGCCGAGGAGCCAGATCGCCGCGATCACCGACAACATGGGCCCCGTGCCGCGCGCGAGCGGGTAGACCACGGACAGGTCGCCGACCGCGTAACCCCGTTGCAGGATCACGAAGTAGCCGGTGTGGATCACTCCGCTGACGCCCGCGGCGAGCCACCAGGTGGCCGGCACCGGCTCCCCCGCCGACACGATCACGACGATCGCGAGCGGCAGCTGGAACACCGTCGACCACGCCGCGGCGAGCGCCACGAACAGCGCACCGCCGCCGGGCACCCGCTTGGCGCACAGGTTCCACCCCGCATGCGCCACGGCTGCGCCGCAGACGAGCGCGATCGCCGCGGGATGCATGCCCTCACCCTGTCAGGCCTGCGCTCGAGCCCGTCTTACGCGCGCGTGACCGGCCGGCCGAGCGCGGCCAGCACCGCCGGCACGGCGACGACGAGCCAGTCGATCGCCACCCGCGCCGCGACCACGGTCCCGGCCGGGAGGCACAGCGACAAGGCCAGCAGCGCCGCGCCACCGAGCACCAGGACGAGTACGGTCGCTCGCGGGTCCACGCCTCACACCTTCCTGGCGACGTCGGCGAGCAGCTCCGGCCCGTACGCGGCGAGCCGCCGCTGCGCGAGGCGGCCGCCCGACCACCAGCAGAGCACGCCGACGCCGATCCCGACCGGCAGCGCGAACCACTGCAGGGCCGGCCGGCCCGACGCGAGCCCGGCGATCACGAGCTCCGGGCTCGCCACGATGACCAGCAGCAGCGTCATCCCGACCTGCAGCAGCCCCCGCACGATGCCGGGGCTGCCGCCCGCGGCGAACGGGTTGGCCCGCTGGTCCGGCATCGGGTAGCCGGCGTACACGGACAGCAGCACGATCAGCCCGGCCCCGCCGCCCAGCAGGGCCGGCGCGAGCCCCACCACCCACGGGTAGAGCGCCGGGTCGGTGACCGCCGGCAGCACGAGCGCGAGCACGAGCGTCACCGGGCCCACGATGAGCAGCCAGGCGAGCTGCCGCCCGCGCACGTCCACCGCCGCGGCGCCGGGAACGACCAGCGTGTGCCACAGCGCGCTGCCGTCCATCCCGTACAGGTTCCCGGCGAGCAGGCAGCCCATCGTCACGACCACGATCCCCGCGAGCGGCAGGCCGCCCGTGCCAGCTCCGTCGTCACCGCCGCTCAACGCCGGCACGACGGCGACGACCACGCCGACGACCAGCATCGACAGCAGCGCGACCCGGCGGCGGGCGTCCCGAGCCCAGGTGCGCAGCTCCTTGCCGGCCACCGCGCCGATGCGCGTCGCGGGCAGCCGGTGCCCGATGCCCGACCCGGTGCGCCGCTCGCTCGGGCCCGTGTCGACGGCGACCCGCGTGGTGCGCCGCGCGAGCAGCACGCCCCACGCCGCGAGCAGGCCGGCGATCACCAGCAGGAGCCCGGCGACGCCGCCGAGCACCAGCGGCCAGTCGCCACGCGAGGCGGCGTCCACCGAGGCCGTCCCCCATCCGGACGGCACCGCGCGCAGCACCGTGGAAAGCGTGTCCGACCGGCCCTCCACCAGTGCGGGACCGACCGTGTTGAACGCCGCCTGCACCGCCCAGCCGGACAGCCCGACGAGCGCGGCCAGCAGCACGCCGAGGTCACGGCCGCGACGGGACCGCAGCACCGCGCCGAGCCCCGCCATCACGACCCGGGACAGCAGCACGACGAGAACCAGCTGCAGCGGCACCACCACGACCGCGACCGCGACGGCCGCGACACCGTCGGCCAACACGAACAGGCCGCAGAACGCGAGGAACGTGACGATCGCCGGCACGCCGACGAACGCGGCGCCGAGCAGCCCGCCGGCCAGCCGCCGCGAGGTGATCGGCAGCAGCGCGAAGTGCTCCGGACGCAGCGTCTCGTCGCCACCGCCGGTGAGCACCGGACCGAACAGCCAGCCGACCGTCCACAGGAGATAGAGCGCCGCGAGCACGTCGGCGCCAACGTCCGGCCGGTCGTAGTCCACTGTGGATGCCAGGAACGTGGCGAGCGCGGCGAGCAGGCCGACCAGCGCGCCGCCGCCGGTGAGCGCGGCCTGCTTGCCGCGCAGCGAGTGCCGCAGCACCCGCCACTTCATCCGGATCAGGACGCCAACCACGACAACCCCTCCGCGCCACCGGTCCGCCCGCCGACGATGTGCACGAACGCCTCCTCGAGGCTCGTGCCGCCGCGGACCTCGGCCACCGGGCCCGCGGCCACGACCCGGCCACGGGTGATCACCGCGACGTCCGTGCAGAGCTGCTCGACCAGCGCCATCACGTGGCTGGACAGCACGACCGCGCCGCCCGAGCTGACGAACCGGCGCAGGATCGTGCGGATCGTCGCCGCGGACACCGGGTCCACGGCCTCGAACGGCTCGTCGAGCACGAGCAGCTTCGGCGCGTGCAGCAACGCGGTCGCGAGGCCGATCTTCTTGCGCATGCCCGCGGAGTAGTCGATCACGAGACGGTTGCGGGCGTCCTCGAGCTCGAGCACGGCGAGCAGCTCGTCGGCCCGCTGCGCGACGGTGTCCTTGGGCAACCCGCGCAGCAGGCCCATGTAGGTGAGCAGCTCCGCGCCGGTAAGACGTTCCGGAAGCGACATGCCGTCCGGCAGGACTCCGACGAGTGCCTTGGCGCGCAGGGGATCCGTCCACACGTCGATGCCGTAGATCGTCGCCGTGCCGGCGTCCGGGCGCAGCAGGCCGACGGCCATCGACAGCGAGGTCGTCTTGCCGGCGCCGTTCGGGCCCACGAGGCCGAAGAACGAGCCGGCCGGCACCGCGAGGTCGACGTGGTCGGCCGCGATGGTGGGGCCGAACCTCTTGTGGAGCCTGTCGAGTCGAAGCGCTTCCGTCATGGCGCCACACTACTATAAAGTGATATCATTTTGATAGTCACTTCAGCCAAGGAGGCGCCATGGATGCCGTCGACTCGCCGATGCCCGAACCGCACGTTCGGGAGCGGCCCGCATTCGGCACGCGCGGACTGCCGGTGCTCGGCCTGGTGATCGTGCTGAAGCTCGCCGGGCTGGCGGCGCTGCTCGTCGGCGTCATGAGCATGGTCACGGATGGTGAGGTGGCGCCGTTGCCGGTCACGCTGGTGGCGCTCGGCGGGCTGCTGCTCCTCGCCGGTGCCGTCGTCCTCGTGGGACTGATCATGGTGGCCCCGGGGGAGGCACGCGTGATCCAGTTCCTCGGCCGCTACGTGGGCACCGTGCGGGAGGACGGGCTGCGCTGGATCAACCCGTTCACCATGCGGCGCAAGATCTCCACCCGGATCCGCAACCACGAGACCGCGGTGACCAAGGTCAACGACGCGGACGGCAGCCCGATCGAGATCGCGGCGGTGGTGGTCTGGCGGGTCACCGACACGGCGCGGGCGATGTTCGAGGTGGACGACTACGAGGAGTTCGTCACCATCCAGACCGAGACCGCGGTGCGGCACGTGGCGACCAGCTATCCCTACGACGCGCACGGCGACGAGCTGTCGTTGCGGCAGAACACCACGGAGATCACCGACCAGCTGTCCGCGGAGATCGCCGCCCGGGTGGAGTCGGCCGGCGTGGACGTCATCGAGTCGCGGATCACGCACCTGGCCTACGCACAGGAGATCGCCGGCGCGATGCTGCGCCGCCAGCAGGCCGGCGCGGTCGTCGCGGCCCGGCAGCGGATCGTCGAGGGCGCGGTCGGCATGGTGCAGCTGGCCCTGGACACGCTGGCCGAGGAGGAGGTCGTCGACCTCGACGAGGAGCGCAAGGCGACGATGGTGAGCAACCTGCTGGTCGTGCTGTGCGCCGACCGGGACACCCAGCCCGTGGTCAACACGGGCACGCTCTACAACTGAGGACACGTGCCCGAGCGCAAGAAGCTGCTGCTGCGTCTGGATCCCGCGATCCACGACGCGGTGGCCAGGTGGGCCAACGACGACCTGCGCAGTACGAACGCGCAGATCGAGTTCCTCCTGCGCCGGGCCCTGTCCCAGGCCGGCCGGCTCCCGGAGAACGCGGGCCGCCTGCCGAGACGGGGACGCCCGCCCAGGTCGCCGGATCCGCCCGATGATCCCAAGGAAGGTAGGGAAGACTGACGGGTTCTGGCACGGTGGTGGGGTGAATCTGCCCACCGAGGACGCTCGCGGCATGGCCCGCGCGCTCACCGAACTGCTCGACACCGGCCGTCACGCGCTCGTGGCGTCGGGTTCGCCGCTGGCCGCACGGGTCGCCGACCACGTCGGCTGCCCGCTGGCGGAGATCCCGAACGTCGCTGAGCACCTGCCGAGCTGGGACCACGCGAACCTGCAGTGCGGCGTCGACGCCTACCTCGCCCGGCACTCGCCGGACGCGGCGTGGTTCGGCATCGCCGGGAGCCGGCATTTCACTCCGGTCGTCGACATGCTGACCACGGCCGACACCAACGGCCAGTACCGGCTCGGCGCGGTGGACTACACGACCGTGGCGACCGGCCCGGCGACCGCGGCGGAGGCGGTGCAGCTGGGCCTCGTGTGCACGGCGGCGCCGGACGGGTCGCCGGTGGTCCTCGCCGTGCAGGGCGCCGAGGAGGCCCGCGGCGAGGACCGCTGCCACCTGCAGGTGCTCGCCGCCGAGCGGTCCACGGGCGCGGCCGTGCGCGAGGAGATCCTGACACTCGCCCGTGAGCACGACGTGTTCCGCGGCCAGGTGCTCGCGTTCGGCGCCAGCGAGCACCGGGGCAACCGGCTGCTGACGTTCCTGCCGCGGCCCTCGATGCGCGCCGACCAGGTGGTGCTGGCCGACGGTGTGCTGGCGTCGATCGAGCACCATGTGGTGCGCTCGGCCGAGCGGACCGCGGCCCTGCGCGAGCACGGGCAGCACCTCAAGCGTGGGCTGTTGTTGTACGGGCCGCCTGGGACCGGCAAGACGCACACGGTCCGGTACCTGCTGAGCAGGCTGCCGGCGTGCACGGTGTTCGTGCTGTCCGGGGTGGCGATGATCCGCTGGCTGCGGGCGACCGCGGCGCTGGCCCGCCGGCTGGAGCCGTCGGTGGTGGTCGTCGAGGACGTCGACCTCATCGCCCACGACCGCTCGATGACGATGTCGGGCAACCCCGCGTTGTTCGAGCTGCTGGACGAGATGGACGGCATCGGGTCCGAGGCGGACGTGACCTTCGTGCTGACGACGAACCGCGTGGACACCATGGAGGAGGCGCTCGCGCAGCGGCCCGGCCGGGTGGATCTCGCGGTGGAGATCCCGAAGCCGGACGCCGCCTGCCGCGAGCGGCTGCTGCGGCTCTACGGTGGCCCCGCGCTGCGGTTGCCGGACGCGTCGCCCCTGGTGGCGGCGACCGACGGGGTGACCGCGTCGTTCGTCAGGGAGTGGGTGCGCCGGGCCGTGCTGAAGTCGGTCACGTCGGGCTCCGGCCTCGACGAGCCGGCCCTGCGGGCGGCCCTGGACGAGCTGATGTCCCAGCAGCAGGCGCTGACGCGGAGCATGCTGGGCGGCCGCCGATGAGACCGCGGTGACCCGCTGTTATCCTCGTACGTCGTTGCCGTGTGGCATTCCGCCCTGGAGGAAGCTCGCCGTTTCGGTGAGGCCACCTGAACGCGGCACGGAATTCCGTGATCGACATCGAGGAGCACACGCGTGGCGAACATCAAGTCCCAGATCAAGCGGATCAAGACGAACGAGAAGGCGCGGCAGCGCAACAAGGCCGTCAAGTCCTCGGTGAAGACCGCGATCCGCAAGTTCCGCGAGGCCGCCGAGGCGGGCGAGAAGGAGCAGGCCATCGAGCTCATGCGGGACGCCGCCCGCAAGCTCGACAAGGCTGCCGGCAAGGGCGTCATCCACGCCAACCAGGCGGCGAACAAGAAGTCCGCCATGGCCAAGCGCGCCAGCCAACTCTGAGCCGCCTTCCGAGCTGACCCGCCTGTGCCGGCCGTCCTTTGTGGGCGGCCGGCACAGCCGTCTCCGGACCCCCCTCTCCCCGGCACCTCCACGAGTTGTCCACAGGACCAACCTCCGCCCGGCGATTGCCGTCAGCCCCCACCACTAGCGTTGAAAACGGGGGACCCCTGGGGGAGTTGTCCACAGTGCGCACGGCCATCCCCAGCTCCGTGACCGTCAACCGGAATCGTCAGCCCCCGCCGGTAGGCTGGAAATCGGGGGGCCGGAGGCCAAGCCCATCACCCGTCCAAGTGAACCGGGCGCCCGGCTCGCCGGTCAGGTGCGGCGACGAGCCTCGGCGAGGCGGAGCACCGCCCGCTGCAACGCGAAGTCGGCGTCCACCGCGACACCCTTGACATCCGCGTTCACCTCGGCCACCACCTGCATCGCGGCCACCAGGCCCGCCGCGTGCCAGCCGCGCGACTGTGACAGCGCCTTGCGCACCTTCCACGTGGGCATCCCCAGCTCCGAGGACAGCCGGTACGGGTCCGCGCGCCCCGCGCCAGCCACCCGCGCCACCGTGCGCACCCCGTCCGCGAGCGCGTCGGCCACCAGCACGTGCGGCACGCCCAGCTGCATCGCCCAGCGCAACATCTCCAGCGCGCCCGCCACGTCGCCGGTGATCGCCTTCTCGGCCACCGCGAACCCGGTCACGTCCGCCCGCCCGCGGTGGTAGCGGCGCACCTCCTCCGCGGTCACCTGGCCACCGGTGTCCGCCACGAGCTGCGCCGCCGCCGAGGCCAGCTCGCGCAGGTCCGAACCGACCGAGTCGATCAGCGCGCTCACCGCCTCCGCGTCGGACCTGCCGCCCGCACGCCGGATCTCGTTGCGTACGAAGGCCTCCCGGTCCGCCGGCCTGGTGATCCTCGGACACTCCACGACGTGCGCCTCGGCCGACCGCAGCGCGGTGATCAGATCCTTGGCCGGCTTGCGACCGCCCCCGGTGTGCAGCACGACGAGCTGCACGCCCTCCGCCGGCTCGCGCACGTACGACGTGATCGACGCGGCGATGTCCTTGCCGGCGTCGTGCGCGCCCTCGAGCACGATCACCCGCCGCTCGGCGAACAGCGACGGGCTCACCAGCTCGGCGAGCTCGGGCGGGGTCAGGTCGGACACCTTGACCCGGGTCAGCTCGGCGGTCGGATCGGCGAGCTTGGCGGCGTCGACGGCGGCCCGCACCGCGCGCTCGACCAGCAGCTCCTCCTCACCGAGCACGAGCTGGAGCGCCGGCGGCGTCACGGCTGGGGCCTTCACCCGGCCATCCTCGCACCTTCGCGGGTGCGCCCGCCGCCGGGCGGGTGACATGTTGGTCGTACTCGTTGGATGACGGACCTCACATTGGCCGGGCCACCCCGTCGTGCCGTACCGTGGTCTGTGAACAACTGAACACCGCTCATCCAGAGGGGCAGAGGGACCGGCCCGAAGAAGCCCCGGCAACCGGCGTCAGCCATTCGTCTTCCGCGAGGACGGCTACGACCACGGTGCCAATTCCGACCCGCACGCGGGACAGATGAGGAGAAACCTCGCGATGACGATCACTGCCGCCACCACCACGCTCGACCTCGGGCCCGCGCGCGCCCTGACCTGCCGGGAATGTGGCAACCAGGTCCCACTCGCCGCCGAGTTCGCGTGCGCCGAATGTTTCGGTCCGCTGGAGGTCGCCTACGAGTTCGGCGACGTCAGCCGAGCGGACATCGAGTCCGGCCCCAAGTCGATCTGGCGCTACCGGCGGCTCCTGCCCGTACCGTCCGATGTGGATCGCCACCCGAACACCGACCCTGGCCTCACCCGCCTGGTGAAGGCCGACCGGCTCGGTGCCGCACTGGGCGTCAAGTCCTTGTGGGTCAAGGACGACACGGGCAACCCGACGCACTCGTTCAAGGACCGCGTGGTCGCCGTGGCCCTCGCCGCCGCCCGCCAGCTCGGGTTCACCGTGCTGGCCTGCCCGTCGACCGGCAACCTGGCCAACGCCGTCGCCGCCGCGGCCGCACGCGCCGGCTGGGAGTCGGTCGTGCTGATCCCGGCCTCGCTCGAGCGCGCGAAGGTGCTCACCACCGCTGTGTACGACGGCGCACTGATCGCGGTCGACGGCAACTACGACGACGTGAACCGCCTCGCCACCGAGCTCGCGGCGGATCACGAGGACTGGGCGTTCGTGAACGTCAACGTGCGCCCGTACTACGCCGAGGGTTCCAAGACGCTCGGCTACGAGGTCGCCGAGCAGCTCGGCTGGCGGCTGCCCGACCAGGTGGTCGTCCCCGTCGCGTCGGGCGCGCAGCTCACCAAGGTGGACAAGGGCTTCCGCGAGCTGACCGACCTCGGTCTCGTCGACGGCAGGGACTACCGGGTGTTCGGCGCCCAGGCGACGGGCTGCTCGCCGGTGTCTGCCGCGTTCAAGGCCGGCCAGGACGTCGTCCGGCCGGTGAAGCCGGACACGATCGCCCGGTCGCTCGCGATCGGCGCACCAGCCGACGGCCCGTACGTGCTCGACGCGGTGCGCCGCACCAGCGGCGCGGTCGAGGACGTCTCCGACAAGGAGGTCGTCGCGGGTATCCGCCTGCTGGCCAGGACGGAAGGCATCTTCGCCGAGACCGCCGGCGGTGTCACCGTGGCCACGGCGAAGAAGCTCATCGACACCGGCCAGCTCGACCCGGATGCCGAGACTGTCCTCCTCATCACCGGCGACGGTCTGAAGACCCTGGACGCCATCCAGGACGAGGTCGGCCCGAAGGCGGTGGTCCCACCATCGAGCGATGCGGTCCGCGAGGCCCTCGATTCCTAAGTGGACGCTGGTTCGGCGCGCCGAAGCCTAGTCTCGTGAGTCGTTAGTTGCCGGTAGTTGGTAGGGGTTTTGGTGTGCCGAACCCGAGGGGTTGATCCGGTGGTGCTTTCCGATGAGGAGCGGCAGGTTCTGCTGGCGGGGAGGTCGTCGCCGAACGCCGTCGCAGGCGTTGGCTGCGCGAGCGCGGATTGTGGTGTCCAAGTTGCGGTCTCGGTTCCTGGTTCGTCGGGTGGAAGGTCTGACGGATGAGCCGCGTCCGGGGCGGCCTCGGATGATCACCGATGACCAGGTCGAGCAGGTGATCACGAAAGACGTTGGAGGAGACGCCAGGCCAGGACAGCGTCGGTCGACTCGGTCAATGGCCTCGGCGACCGGGATGTCACAGTCCGCGTGTCGCGGATCTGACGGGCATTCGAGCTCAAGCCACACGCTGTAGCTGTCGACCGATCCGCAGTTCGTGGACAAGGTCCGCGACATCGTCGGTCTCTACCTTGCTCTGCCGGAGAACGCGTTAGTGCTCGCGGTCGATGAGACGTCCCAGATACAGGCCATCGATCACACCGCGCCGATTCTGCCGATCACCTGGTGCTCGACAACCACGCCACCCACACGACCCCGATGGTCAAGGTGGCTAATCCACCACCCCCGCTTCCACCAGCACTTCACCCCGACCAGCAGCTCCCGGCTCAACCTCGTAGAGCGCTGGCTCGCCGAGCTGACCAACCGCAAACTCCGCCGCTCCGCCCGCCGCGGCATCACCGAACTCGAAAACCGACATCCGCAAATGGACCAACGAATGGGACACCAACCCACACCATTCGCCTGGACCAAGACCGCCGACCAGATCTCCGACACCCTCGCCGCCTGCCGCAGCCGAATCAACGACCCACGACACTAGAACAGCGCATTCACCAAGTTGGCAAGGAATCCCGGCGCGCCGACGCCCAGCGTCATGCCGAGCCCGACCGCCACGCTGGCGTCGGTGACGTCCGCGGTCGGCTGGTAGACCGCCGACATCGTCCTCCCACGGTCCGATGTGGACAGTCGGGCGACCGGCTGCCCGTCGCGCTCGAGGCTCGCACGCCACCGGCGCTCGTGGCGCAGCAGGTACTCCCGGCCGGCGACCGTGGCGCGCGCGTTGTAGGTGGCCCGGCGCATCGCCCGCCGGCCGCAGTCCAGCGGCGCGGGCTCGCCGTCCACCTCCAGCTCGACGGCGTCGCGCGTCGTCGGCGTGATCCGCGGTGGCGGGACGAGCCAGACCAGCCGCCGCTTGAGCGCGTCCGGCAACGCGAGGACCGCGCTCAGCCTCAGTGTGGCGCGCGAAGGACCGCTGACCGTGACCACGCGCGGATCCCACTGCCCCGTCACGGTGACCGTGCCGAACCGAGCGTCGGGCACCTGGATCACCACGGGCTCAGTGGGGATGTCGGCGCCGACCACGGACCTGCGCAGCCAGCCGAACACGACGACGCACGCTATCCGCTCGCGTCCCCGTCGGCCACATCCGGGCCGCGGGAGGATCCCTGGACGGCCCACGGGTCACCGCTGTCGGACCCGAGTCGCCCGGGAGGATCGCGGTGTCGCCACCGGTGTCTGTGCGCAGCACCAGGGTGCCGTCCCGGTTCAGCGCCCCGAGCGTCAGCGGGCTGGGATGGCCGTACCGGTTGTCCGCTCCGACGCTCACCACCGCGAGCCGCGCCCGGATCGCCGCGAACAACTCCGGCGTCGTGTACCGGCTGCCGTGGTGCGGCACCTTTACCACGTCCGCGGACAGGTCCACCCGCGCGTTGAGCAAGTGGGCCTGCGCGGCCAGCTCCACGTCACCACTGAGCAGGATCCGGCCCGCCGCCGTGGTCGCGCGCATCACCACCGATGCGTTGTTGATCTCCGTGCCGTCGGCACCCGCCGCCGGCATCACCTCCCTTCCCTCAGGTGCGAGCACCTCCATCGACAACCCCGGCCAGTCCAGCCGGCGCCCCGCCTCGAGCTGAACGATCGGTACTCCGGCCTCGGCAGCCGTCCTTCGAACCTCCTTCCAGGCCCAGCCCGGCTCCCTCGCCGGGCCCACGCCCACCGCGCCGACCGCACGGTCCGCCAGGACCGCATCCAGCCCACCGACGTGGTCGGCGTGCAGGTGGCTGAGCACCACGAGCGGCACCCTCGACACGTCGAGCCGTTCGAGGCACCCGGCCAGCGGACCCGGCTCCGGACCGGTGTCCACCACCACCGCACGGCCTTCGTCGGCCGTCGCCAGCACCAGAGCGTCACCCTGGCCGACGTCGCACGCCACCATCGCCCAGCCCGCCGGCGGCCAGCCGGGAGCGATCATCCGGACCGGAACCACCACGATCAGCAGCCCGGTGAGCGCGGCGCCGACCAGTACCCGCAGCCGCCGGTGCCGCAGCGCCGCCACGAGCAGCAGGACGCACGCGACCAGCAGCAGCCCGCCCCACCACCCCGACGGCCAGTCGATCGCCGCGCCCGGTATACGCGACGCGTGCCGGGCGACCAGGATCAACCAGTCGACCTCCGGACCGGCGAGCCGGACCAGCAACTCCGCCAACCACGGCACCGCCGGCGCCACCAGGGCCACGAGCACGCCTAGCACGGTGGCCGGCGCGACCACCGGCG
This sequence comes from Actinophytocola sp., assembly GCF_050699935.1. Taxonomy (NCBI): domain Bacteria; kingdom Bacillati; phylum Actinomycetota; class Actinomycetes; order Pseudonocardiales; family Pseudonocardiaceae; genus Actinophytocola; species Actinophytocola sp. The sequence goes on along the minus strand of NZ_JBOHGB010000105.1, from coordinate 338 downwards.
CCGCCAGGAGGTTCGCCAGTACCGACACGAGACTCACCTGCCCGGCCATCCCGGCGACCACCGGTGCCGTGACCAGGTGCGCGGCAGCCGGCACCGCGAGCGCCTCGGCGAGCCCCCGCGGCACACCGCGTGCGGCGAGCCGGTCGGCCCAGCGCGGCGCGAGTAGCACCAGCCCGGCGGTGGCGAGCACCGACAGCGCGAACCCGAAGCTCACCGCCATCGCGGGGTCCCACAGCACCAGCAGCACTACCGCGGTCCCGAGTGCCGGTAAGGCCGCCCGTTCCCGTCCGATCGCGAGAGCCAGCAGGCCGACCGCGCCCATGACGCCGGCCCGCAGC